>CAXHAW010000133.1:0-5403 GCA_964014525.1 uncultured bacterium | reverse complement strand
GGGTGTATCCATGTTGGATTGGTTGGGGCAATCTATTGTGGGTCTCGGCTTTATTTCAGCCTTGTTTCAAGCCTTCCCAACAGGATGCCGGGGAGAGAGAAGGGCGATGGATTTGTGAATTCGGGACTTGTCTGGTGAGGGGTTGGGCACCATCTTGACGTCATGACCGAAGGCGTGAAAAAGCCAATTTTGGTGGTGCTGTCTGGTGCGGGCATCAGCAGGGAGAGCGGCATCCGCACGTTTCGCGATGGCGACGGCCTTTGGGAGGAGCACGACGTGATGGACGTGGCCACCCCGGAGGCGTGGGCCCGGGACCCTGAGCTGGTCTTGCGCTTCTACAATGCCCGCCGCAGACAGCTCGACAAGGTGGAGCCCAATCCGGCACACCGGGCACTGGCCCAGTTGGAGGATGCCTTCGACGTGCGCATCGTGACGCAAAACGTGGACGATTTGCACGAGCGGGCGGGCAGCACCCAGGTGCTTCACCTCCACGGTGAGCTGCGCAAGGTCCGCCCCGAAGACGATTCGGGCATGAGCGAAGAAGGCACTGTGGTGTTGGGTGAATCCGAGGTGCCCGGCCCAGATGTCGTCTTGGGCGATGTGGACCCGCGCGGCGTGCAATGGCGGCCCCACGTGGTGTGGTTCGGTGAGGCAGTGCCGATGTTGGACCCCGCTGCCGAGATGGTGGCGCAGGCCGACGCACTGCTCGTGGTCGGGACTTCCATGCAGGTCTACCCGGCCGCAGGACTGGTTCACTTTGCCCCCAGCGGATGCCCCATTTCTATGGTCAATCCGGACCCCGATGCGACTTCGGGTTTTGAGTCCGTGGTGACGGAGTTCATCCAAGCTCCCGCTTCAGAAGGGGTTGCTGAATGGGCCCAACGTCAGCGCCATTCAAACAAATGACGTTGAAATCAACTAGGCCATTGTTTTGAAAATGAAAAGGGCGGCCTTGCAGGACCGCCCTCTCTTGGCAATGGAATGCGATGTCAGCGCTGGATGGCCAGTCGCTTGGGTGCAGTCCCTTGGGGCCCGGCCAAATAGAGGCCGGGATGGAGTTCGGAAACGTGGATGGTTTGGGTTCCCGTTTGCAATGTGGCGGTGCGGACAAGGCGCCCATTAAGGTCGAAGACCTCGAAGATGCTGGTGGGCCCTGCCCAGACCACACGCAGGTCAGTGGCGGCGGGGTTGGGCATCAATTCCCAAGCGGTGTTGCTCGCTTCATTCAAGCCGCCGAGAACGGAGACCACAATGCAGGATTCGCCTTCGCCTTCGCATTCGCCGGGGCCTTCTGCTTCCACGCAGACTTCACAGTCTCCTGTGCCCGTGGCCATCAAGGTGGCTGTATTGCCGTCCACAATGAGGTCGCCGCAATCTGTGCTCCATTCTAGGGTCACGTCGGCTCCCGCAGTCACCGTGAAGGTGAGGCTGTCCAGTTCAGTCATGGTCACCATGCCGGTGTCGCCGGAGGCCGTCTCGATGGCTGAGAAGTCCAGGTAGGTGCACCCATCGGCAAATTCGGGGTGAGCGCACGCATCAAAATTGCAGGCATCGGGGTCTGGACATCCGACCTCAAAGCTGCTTTCCGGCGCAATGAACGAACCGTAGAAGTCGATGGTGAACCCGAGGCCATCCCACGTCAAGTCCTCGTCCCCCAGCACCAAGGAGTTGTAATTCATCACGGTGTCGCAGACACTCACGGCCACGGTCATGATGTCTTGTGCGGCGATTTCAAACCCCTGCTCAATCAGGAAGCTTTCCACCTCTGGGGTGATGGTGAAGAAGAGGGGCAGTCCCGCGCCTTCTTGGGTGAGGTCAGCGGCAATCGTATAGGCTCCGGGGTATCCCGTCGGGCAGTCTTCAAAGTCGGTGAGGCCAATGAGCATGTCTTCTTCGAGGGTGAAGAGGTTCGTGTCGAAGAAGACACAACCGTCTATACCCGTGGCTGCCGTGTCGTAGTTGCAGGCGAGTGGGTCGTTGCACTCGATGGAGGCCGCTTCAACCACTATGGTGCCCTCCATGCCATTTGCGGCGTGCTGGCCAATGCTGCAGTCGTAGTTATACTCGCCTGGGATGGTGAAGGTGTGTACGCCCATGCAGACGCCGACCATGTTGCCGCTGATGACTGGCAGCGAGAATGTTTCAGGGTTGTTAAAGGACTGCCCGGAGATGACGCTGACTTCGCCATTCACGTCGTGGGTGCCGCCTTCGTTGACCCAAGCCACGGTTTCCCCTTCCGCGATGGTGAGGGAGGCCGGATTGTAGTAGAAGTTTCCAGCCAGAATTGTGTGGTCGGCGCCGTCGCAGTCCGTCTGTGCGGACAGGGTGAGGCAGAGGAAGCCGAGCAGACCCGTCAGCAGAGCGGCGAGGTAGCGCATGGTGTTGGCGAATTGAATACTCGCCCAAGGTGCATTGAATATGCAGTCGAAAGCGACGGAACCCATTGAGTTCTTGGGTGCTCTGGTGTGAATTGGACGCGGTGGTCCGGTTTAGCGGGTCTGGTTGGTGACCACCTTGTAGGTCGGGTCTTCATAGTGGTTGACCTCGATGATGGCACCAGCGCGGTCCAAAA
This sequence comes from uncultured bacterium, assembly GCA_964014525.1. GTDB lineage: Bacteria > Bacteroidota > Bacteroidia > Flavobacteriales_D > Sanyastnellaceae > UBA8752. Next base: position 2,831 of record CAXHAW010000133.1, on the reverse strand, counting down.
GGCGCCGGCAGTCGGTAGACAAATGGCGCAGGTGCACGGTTTTCCCGCTGGTTGCGTAGCGCGCCGTGATTTTGTTGACCGCTTCGATGGCACTCATGTCCGACACCCGGGATTCGGCGAAGTCCAAAACGACGTGTTCGGGGTCCCCTTGGATGTCAAATTTTTCTGCAAACACGGTTGTCGACCCAAAGAAAAGGGGGCCATACAGTTCATAGACCTTCCAGCCCTGTTCGTTGATGTGCTTCCGCGCACGGATGCGGATGGCGTTGTCCCACGCAAAGACGAGCGCGGCAACAATGACCCCGATGAGCACAGCGAGCGCCAGGTTGTGCAGGATGGCCGTGATGCCCGTGACCAGGACCATGATGAGGACGTCGGATGTTGGCATGCGACGCAACGTGCGCAGGGAAGCCCACTCAAAGGTGCCGATGGCCACCATGATCATCAGGCCGGTCAGTGCAGCCATGGGAAGCTGTTCAATCAGCGGTGCGCCGAAGAGGATGAAGACCAGAAGCATGACGGAGGCGACAATGCCACTCAATCGGGCCCGCGCACCCGAGCTGACATTGATGAGGGACTGGCCAATCATGGCGCAACCGCCCATGCCACTGAACAGTCCACTGAGGATGTTGGCTGTCCCCTGGGCCACACATTCGCGGTTGCCCTGGCCGCGTGTTTCGGTGATCTCGTCGATGATGTTGAGGGTCAGCAGGCTCTCTACGAGTCCCACACCGGCCACGATGGCGGAATAGGGGGCGATGAGCATCAGGGTCTCCAGTGTGAAGGGGACGTCGGGGATGTGAAACGGAGGGAATCCGCCTTGGATGCTGGCGAGGTCGCCAACGGTTTTGGTGTCGATTCCGAAGGCGGCGACGATGCCGAAGACGACGAGGATGGCCGTCAAGCCGCTGGGGACCGCTTTTGTCAGGCGAGGGAGAAAGGCGATGATGGCCATGGCCACGAGGGCCAAAGCGCCAAAGGTGGCGAGGTCCGTTCCGGCCAACCAATGGCCGTCGTCAGTTTTGAATTGCGCCAATTGGCTTCCGCCAATGATGATGGCCAAGCCGTTGACAAAGCCGAAGATGACAGGTTGCGGCACCAAACGCATGAGTTTGCCGAGCTTCAGAAAACCGGCTGCGCCTTGAAGAAGGCCCGCGAGGATCACGGCAGCGAAGATGTATTCTGGGCCGTGGGAAAGGGCGAGTTCGGCAAGCACGACGGCGATGGCGCCCGTGGCGCCGCTGATCATGCCGGGACGTCCGCCGAGCACGCTGGCCACCAGGCCGACGATAAAGGCGGCGTACAATCCGGTCAGGGGACTCAATCCTGCGATCAGCGCAAATGCGACTGCCTCAGGGATGAGGGCCATGGCGACGGTCAGCCCGCTGAGAATTTCAAGGCGGTATTCGACAGTTTGCCGGAAGTTGAAGAGGGCGAGTCGCATGGTGCTGTGTTCCGGAAAAAAATCCGCGAAGCTACAACCTCACCTCTCGCACAGAGAACACAATGTGTATTCGCATTGTCATCGTGGTGTGAACCTACCTGAACTCGCTCCCGACGACCTCGACCGCTTGATTGGCATGGCCTGGGAGGACCGGACGCCATTTGAGGCCATCGAGGTCCAGTTTGGCCTGAAGGAGAATGAGGTGCGCGCCCTCATGCGCCGCCACATCAAGCCGGGTTCGTTTCGCAGGTGGCGCGCCCGGGTCAAGGGCCGCTCCACCAAACACGCCAAACTCAGGGGCTTCGAGAACGGTCGGTTTCGCAGCGCCTCCCAGCGCGGCTCCTGACCCTCAGTCCTTCAATCGGCGCAACACGTGCACGGCCCGCAGGGCGATGCGGTTTTCGAGAACCGGACACTGCGTTGCACACAGTTCACGAAGCGCAGACGGTTTGGTGGACTCTGGTCCAAAGAGCGCAGCGGGGATGGCGACACCGCTGAGTTCCTGCTCCACATCGACATTGATCAGGCCGAGGGTGGACACGGTGACCAATTCGTGGTCTCCATCGTCTTCAATCGACAGCACCTTGGACACCGCGCCGATGCGGTCTTCGGGCATCACAGTGCCGGTGTGAAAGGAGTGCACGAGGCGCTCTTCCTCCCCGTGATAATTGCCCTTCCGCGCACATGACATCGGGGTGCGTGAGGGGGCGGGCGCGGCACCGAATTCTTGGGGGGTGCCTCCAAATCGCGTCAAGGTTGACGGCGGTCGCCGTTGGAGGGGTGAACTCGGCATTATTGCCCCGTCATCGGTCCTGCGGTGGGACCGTGTTCACCTCCAACCTCCACTCAACATGAGTCAATCCCACATTCACCACGTCCTCTTGGACGCTTCCGGCAGCATGCAGAACTGCTATGCGGCCACACTTGCCTCCCTCAATGAGCAGATTGCTTCCTTGCGCAACGTCCAGGCCGACCACACGGACCAAGACATTCGGTTTTCCATCTCAGACTTCAGCAACGACTACCGCATGTGGTTTGGGCCAAAGTCCATCGGGGAGATTCGCGATGTCCGCGAGGATCAGTATGAATTGCGCGGCACGACGGCGCTGTATGACGGCCTCGGGACGCTCATTTCCCGCACCATCGATCACGTCGGAGAAGACGCCCCTGCCAAGGGCACTTCTGTGTCCATTATGGTCATCACAGATGGCTTTGAAAATGCGAGCCGAATTTTCTCCTCTGGGGCCTTGCGTTTGCTCATCGATAAGCTGACGGAAAAGGGGTGGGAATTCCGATTTATTGGGGCGGACATCGACCCGCTTTCCGTTTCCCGTGATATCGGCTGTCTCTTATACACATCTGACGCTGCCGACGATCCTACCTGTGT
>CAXHAW010000132.1:0-5423 GCA_964014525.1 uncultured bacterium | reverse complement strand
TGGACCAACAATGGGACTGCGGGGTTGCCTGACGTTGCGCAAGATCCATTCGGTTTCCTGGCGCCGGGCACACCCGAATTTGAAGCGGAGTTCAATCGCCTTATTTCGGCCAAGAACAACGAGGATGAAGGGGGAACCCGGTTTTATGACCGGTCCAGCCTCGTGCATGCGCACGCCGAGCGCATCTTCAAGCCGCAGGGCTTAGAGGAAATTCGAGTTGGCGCCAACTACAGACGTTATACCCCGAACAGTGATGGCACCATTTTCAGTGACACGTCAGGGGTGGTCATCACCAACCAAGAGTTTGGAATGTATGCTGGTGCAAGGAAGCGTTTCGCAAAGGACAAGGCCATTGCCACGGCCACCTTGCGTGCTGACAAGAATCAGAATTTTGATTGGGTGTTCTCGCCGGCTGCCTCCTTAGTTTGGAAGCCGCGAGAACAGGACTACCTGCGCGTGAGCTTCTCCAGTGCCCTTCGGAATCCGACCTTGGCTGACCAGTACCTTTTCTTGGATGTCGGACCGGCAACGTTGGTTGGAAATTTGGAGGGAAGGGACAGCTTGGTGACCGTTTCGAGTTTCACCAATTATCGAAACAGCATTTCATCAGCGAACGGTCTGCCGTTTGGCAGTTTGGACACCTTGGAGTACTTCAACATTGCCCCGCTCCGACCGGAGCAGGTTCGCTCCATTGAGGTGGGCTACAGGACGACCCTGTGGGACAAGTTGTATCTCGACGGAAGCTGGTACTTCAGCCAATACAACCACTTCATTGGCTACAATATTGGCTTGGACGTCCTTTTTCAGAATCCAAGTTTCCCGGAGGCGGTCACGGGAGTAGATGTTTTCCGCTACGCGGCCAATTCAATCAATACCGTGCGGACCACAGGGGCATCGATTGGCGCCAATTGGTATGTGGGAGATCACTGGATGGTTTCGGGCAATTACAGTTGGAATCGTTTGGTCAAGACCGATGCTGATGACCCCATTATTCCGGCATTCAACACCCCAGAGCATAAGTATAATCTTGGCGTTAGCACGAGGGATCTCCGGCTTCGCGAGGCAAGCACTTGGGGTTTCGGCGTGAATTATAAGTGGGTCCAAGGCTTCATTTTTGAAGGTTCACCGCAATTCACAGGCCTCGTTCCCACATTTGATTTGCTCGATGTTCAAGTCAATGCCCGCATTGATGCGCTGAACTTGACTGTGAAGGCTGGTGGCTCAAATGTCCTTCAAAACCTACACATTGAAACCTATGGAGGGCCCGCTGTTGGACGCTTGGCATACCTCAGCTTTCTCTTTGAAGTTGACACCCGAGATTGACTTTTTTGAGTCGACTCTTACGTCTACAAACTTTTTCTTCACGCCTCGTTCAACGAGATGTGTAATTCCTACACCCTTCGTTCGCCTTGGCTATCTTGTACGCTCATCTATTGGACCAAACCATGAAGCAAACTTGTCTTCTTTTGATGGCCTTTGCCATCTGCCTTACTGCCAGTGCGCAGACGCGATATCTCGATGAGGTATTCAGCGATGTCACCGTGACTTCTGACATCGTTTACGGAAGCAACATTACTGTGTTGCCGGCTCTTCAAGGGCAACCCCCTGCGGCAGAACCGCTGATTTTGGATTTGTACGAACCCGCTGGAGATACTGAGACCGAACGGCCTGTTCTCCTGTATTTCCACACGGGCAACTTTTTGCCGCAGTACATCAACCAGAGTGGCCTCGGAACGAGAACAGACAGCTGCGCGGTTGAGATTTGCACCCGCTATGCCAAGATGGGTTACGTGGTGGCCAGTGTTGACTATCGTCTCGGATACAACCCAACCGCTCCGACCCAAGTGGAGCGCACAACCCAGTTGATTCAAGCAGCTTACCGGGGTGTTCAAGACAGCCGAACTGCGGTTCGCTTTTTTAGAAAGACCATCGCAGAAGACAACAACCCATATGCTGTGGACGGAGACGTCATCGGTATGATTGGTGAGGGCACTGGTGGTTACATCTCCTTGGCCTCTTCCACCATCGAGGGATACAACGACATCATCCTTGAAGACGATGGCGTAACGCCGATTGCCAAGTTTTGGTACGATCCAGGCGATGGAAGCTACATCCCGATGGTAGCCGAGAGCATTCATGGAGACGTTGACGCGACCATTGATGGATTTGCACCAGCCGCACTTGGCGGATTTCAAATGTGCATTGCGAACCATGTGGGATACAGTTCTGATTTCAACTTCCAAGTGAACTTGGGCGGTGCCCTTGGTGACTTGAATTGGCTAGATGAGGGAGACCTCCCGATGGTGAGCGTGCAGTGTCCGCATGACCCCTATGCGCCATACGAATCAGCTGTGTTGATCGTGCCTGGTGTGAACTTGCCCATTGTAGAGGTGAGCGGAGCTGAGGATATTCACGAGGAGATCAATGGATATGCCACGAATAACAATGCTGTTTTCGCCGATGCGGGTCTGGACGATCCCGCTGCTGCAAACAACAATGGCTGGGATGGTCTCTTCCCCGTGTTGAATAGTTATGTAGACGGTGCTGCAACCGAACCGTATGACAGTGCCCCTTGGCAGTGGTGGAGTGAAGCTGCCGTTGGCGCTTACGACGATTTTGCTGGGACGTCAATTTTGCCAACTCAGCTCTCGTTGAACCCCACCATGGGACCAGCAGAGGCTGCGGGTTGGATTAATGAAATCTTGGATTACAACACGCCCCGTATGGGATTGGCCCTTGGTCTTGTGACTGCGGACCAAATCAACAACAATGGTGTGCGGTATGTGGATGAGGTTTTCACCGATGTCGATGTCACTGAAGGTGTCGTTTACGGTGAAAACATCACGGTCATTCCTGCCCTTCAAGGGCAACCGCCTGCGCCGGAAGACCTGCTTTGCGACATTTATGAGCCGGCTGGCGATACGCAGACGGACCGCCCGCTGATCATTTACTTCCACACAGGAAACTTCCTCCCCAAGTACGTCAACCAATCTGCATTGGGAACCCGTACAGATTCATGTACAGTCGCCATCTGCAAAGAGTTTGCAAGAAAGGGATATGTCGTTGCCAGTGTGGATTACCGCCTTGGTTACAACCCAACTGCTCCAACGCAGGTGGAGCGCACGACCCAGTTGATTCAAGCGGCCTATCGTGGTGTTCAGGACAGCCGGACTGCAGTTCGCTACTTCCGCAAGTCGATTGCTGAGGACAGCAACCCCTATGGAATTGGATCGGACAAAATTGCCATGTTTGGTGAAGGAACCGGTGGGTACATCACCTTGGCTTCTGCTGGAATCTCCAGTTATGCAGACATCATCTTCGAAGACGATGGAACCACGCCTATTGCTAAGTTCTGGTACGATCCAGGCGATGGAAGTTTCATCCCGATGGTGGTTGAGAGCATTCACGGTGATGTGAACGCCACAACCGACACCTATGCACCTGCATCCCTCGGTGGATTCCAGATGTGCATGGCCAACCACGTTGGGTACAGCTCCGACTTCAATTTCCAGATGAATTTGGGTGGTGCCTTGGGAGACTTGAACTGGTTGGATGAAGGTGACATTCCCATGGTCAGTTTCCAAGGTCCTCACGATCAATATGCGCCTTACACGAGTTCAGTGTTGATTGTGCCTGGTGTTAACCTGCCCATTGTTGAGGTGGACGGTGCTTACAACATCCACGAGGAAATCAACGGTTACGCGACCAACAACAATGCTGTGTTTGCCGACATTGGTTTGCCAGACCCTGCTGTTGCTTTCGGAAACCAAGGGTGGGACGGTTTGTACCCCGTGCTCAACAACTATTCAGCTGACGGCACGCCGCTGGAGCCATTTGATGGTTCTCCTTGGCAGTGGTGGAGTGAAGCAGATTTGGAAGCCTATGATGCGCTTGCTGGAACCAACTTGACCTCGACACAGCTGACGTTGAACCCCACCATGGGACCTGCTGAGGCCAGCTATTGGATCGAGCAAATTGTGGACTACACAGCACCGCGTTTGGCAGTCAGTCTGGGTGTCGCGGCACTCGGACCCGGTTGTACCGATGAGGCTGCCTGTAATTACAGTGCATTGGCCACGACTGATGATGGTTCTTGTGATTATGCCGCTGATGGTTTCGATTGCGATGGAAACTCATTGATTGTGCCTGGTTGCACGGATGTTATTGCTTGCAACTACGACGGATTCGCAACCGAGGATGATGGATCCTGTGATTACATGGAGACCACCCTTCCCACGGGAGCTGAGAACATTTGGCTGGTGGGTCTCACCCTCACGGGCACGGTCAACGAGCCCCTTGCAGGTGGTTGTGAAGTTGGTGGCGGTGTGAACCCCAACGTGGCTGTGAATGGTGTGTTCTTGGGTGATGGAACGGGTGGACCGTTGGTGATGTCCAACGTGACGGATCCGACTGGAGGCTTGCTCGTTGATCTTGTCGGCATCGCCGGTGCCACGCCAGTGGGCATGTGCGGAGGTCAATTCACGGTGAACTTGCTTGGCAATATTCTCACCTTGGCCGAAACGGACGGTGTCTGGATGACGATTGTTCCGGTTCTCGACGCTTCCTTCCTGTGGGCTGCTCCGCTGTCCAGCTTTACACCTGGTTGTGGTGACCCGACAGCATGTGGCTTCACTAACCCTTGTGACATTAGCCTCTTCTGTGATTACACGGACTCAGATGCCGACGGGCTCCTCGATTGTCAGGAGATTGCTGGTTGCGACGACCCCAACGCGGACAACTACAACCCTGACGCGACGGACCCAGGGCCTTGTAACTACAACGGCTGCATCAACGCCGATGCCGTCAACTTTGACAGTGCCGCCAACACCGATGACGGGTCCTGCCAGTTTGAGGTGGTGTTCCGCGTGAATGCGTCAGCCATTGATGGTGCGTCAATTGATTTGACGGGTTCATTCAATGACACTGACAACCCTTCCACGGACATGACCCTCATGGGCTATGGTGTATGGCAGGCCACGCTGATTTTGGGTGTGGGTGACTACACGTTCCAATATCGGAATGGTGGCGTTGCCGAAACCGTTTCAGGTGACTGCACCGATGGTGGAAACCGCCAGTTGAGCGTGTCGGACAGCCCGTTGACTTTGGACGCCGCTTGCTATGGTGATTGTGGTTTGTGCAGTGGTTGCACAGATCCCTTCTCCCAGGGCTACAGCCCATTTGCAGGTGAGGACGATGGCAGCTGTGGCGGAGACATTGTCTATGGATGCACCTATGCAGATGCTGACAACTTTAACCCTGCCGCCACTTTGGATGACGGGTCATGTGAGCTTTCTGGTGCGAGCTCCTGTCCAACTGACCTCGATGGAGACAACGCCACGGCTGTGGGTGACTTGCTCATCATCTTGGGTTCATTCGGTCAGGCTTGTGAGTAAGCGACCTCAAAACATAGAATGAAGGAAAGG
>CAXHAW010000131.1:0-5430 GCA_964014525.1 uncultured bacterium | reverse complement strand
CTCTCAGGCCCTTCAACGCCACAAGCTTCGGTTTGTGGCGTTGAAGGGCCTGAGAGAAGTCTTCTAAGTCAAGTGTTCCGTCAGGCTCTACATGGATTGGGACCAAGTTGGCTTTTTTTTCGCCGCATAACATCTGCCAGGGAACGATGTTGGCATGGTGTTCCATCTGTGTCACGAGGATGGTGTCTCCTTTTGTGACGTTGGCCCTTCCCCAAGATTGAGCGACCAGGTTGATCGCATCTGTGGAGCCGGCCGTGAAGATGATTTCATCGGTCGTTTCTGCGCCGATGTGGCGGGCAAGTTTTTGACGTGTGCCTTCATAGGCTTCCGTCGCGAGTTGGGCCAAGTGGTGTGCGCCTCGGTGGATGTTTGCGTGGTAATTGGACAGGTACTCGCGCTGTGCCTCGATGACGGCCAGAGGCTTTTGCGCGCTGGCAGCATTGTCCAAGTAAACCAAAGGCTTCCCGTGTACCGTCCGGGTCAGGATCGGAAAGTCGCGTCGGATGCGTTCGGGAAGAGAACTGTGGGTCATTGTTATCGGAAACCGCTTCGCTAAGTAAAGGTTCAGTTTTCGCTGCCCCACCTGAAGTGAAGGAGGAATTCTCGATTGCCGCTTCCACCTTCGATGGGGGAGTCGATGGGAGAGCTGCAGACCAAACCAGACTGTTCGGCTTGATTCACGCATCGCTCGAGCGCTTTTTGTCGTGCGGTTGGGCTCCGCACCACTCCATTTCGGCCAAGGCCTTGAGGACCGACTTCAAATTGAGGCTTGACCAAAGCGATGCCCCACCCTTTTGGCTGAGTCCAGTTTGCCATGCGCGGCCAAACGTGGTCCAAGGAGATAAAAGACAAATCCATCACCACCACATTTGGCCTTGGTTTAAGTGTGTTTCCGTCGAGGTCTTTCAAGTGTGTTTGTTGCAAATCTGACACCCTAGCGTCTTCTCGGATGGTGTGTGAGAGTTGTTCTGTTCCCACATCGACGGCGTGCACGAACCGGGCCCCTCGTGAAAGGCAGACCTCTGTGAACCCTCCAGTTGACGCCCCCAGGTCGAGGACGACCTTGTCTTCTACAGACGGGGCAAAATGATCGAGGGCTGCGATGAGTTTTAACGCCCCGCGAGAGACCCAAGGCAAGTCTTCGCCAAGCAGTTTGAGCTTGGATTCCGGAGACACTTTTTTTCCGGGCTTTCGTATCTCGTGGTCATTGACCAGCACGCCGTGGTCGGCAATGAGACGTTCAGCGCGGGGTCTGCTGGGGACAAGGCCCCGGTCTACGAGTAGTCGGTCAAGCCTGACGGGGTCCATCAGTTCCAACCAAGGCGTTCGGCGTAGACCGATTCAACATGCGCTTGGATTTCTGGTCGGAAGCCGTCGAGGACCTCGGCCAAGAAGGCCCGCACAAGGAGGTTGCGGGCAGCAGTTTCCGTCATGCCGCGGGAGCGCAGATAGAACAGGGCTTCTTCGTCAAATTGGCCTGTGGTGCACCCATGGCTGCACCGGACGTCGTCGGCGTAAATCTCCAATTCGGGCTTGGAGTTGACGGTCGCTTTTTCGCCAAGGATGAGGTTGGCGTTGCTTTGGTATGCCTCGATTCGCTGTGCGTCAGGGTGAACCATGATTTTGCCATTGAACACGGCTGTGGCAGATTCAGAGGCCAGGCCTTTGTACAGCTCGTTAGACTTGCCGTCAGGTTGGGCGTGGTCAATCCGGGTGTGATGGTCGACAAACTGTTGTCCGCTGGGGAGGTAGCAACCGTGAAAGGTGCTGTCGCCGTATTGGCCGCCCTGCTGGATGTGGAGGTCATTTCTCAGCCAGTGCGAACGGGCTGTGGCTGTTCTTACTTCTAAATGGCTGGAAGCGGCTTGGCGGAATTGGTGGTGGCCTATATGGAAGGCCTGACCTTCTTCGTCTTGTACGATTTCCATTGCGAGGTGCGCGTGCTCTCCGATGTCGGCGGATATGGCTGCATTGGTAAGCCCAGTCGCACTGTTGTCACATGTGGTCCAGACGATGACTTGTGCCTTGGACTTTCGGCCGAGAACCATAAGGTGCTGTGGTTGGGCGATGGTGGTTCCACCGGTCGTGTGGTGGTGAACCAGAATGGGCCGTTCCAAGGTCACATTGTCGTCCAATAGGATGGCGCCTCCATCTTGGGGGGCGGAGGCCTGAAGCGCTGCATACCATTCATTTTCCGCAAAATGGTCGGATTCGAGTGCCTTGACTTTTTCTGGACACTGTGTCATTGCGGAGGACAACGGACCAATGAATACGCCCTCCTGTGCGAGGGAGTGGCCGCTCTGAAAGCGCCCGTTGACGAAGGTGAGGCGATGGGCGTCAAACCCGGGCAAAATCTCTGGAGCTGAGACGGGTTGGTCATCAGCGCAATGGAAGTTCAGTTTTTGCAGGCGGCTTGCGCGGGTGTACTTCCAGCGTTCGTCGCGTGTCGTAGGGTATGCGATTCTGCCCAAAGCAGCTTTTGCTGCGGCTTGCCGGTTCGGCGCCACCGCGAGATGACCGGTTTGTCGAACGGCCTTCATGACCCGCTCCACCATCGCTTCAGCTGGGGACAGGGTCATTTCGGTCATGCTTTTCCGGCTTGTGGCCCGACAATCCAGTCGTAGCCTTTTTCCTCAAGTTCGAGGGCGAGTTCCTTTCCTCCGCTGTGCACGATTTGACCATCGGCAAGGACGTGGACGTGGTCTGGCACGATGTGGTCAAGCAGGCGCTGATAGTGCGTGATGACCAAGAAGCTGCGGTTGGCGTCTCGCATGGCGTTGACGCCTTCTGAAACGATGCGAAGGGCGTCTATATCGAGACCGCTGTCGGTTTCGTCGAGAACAGCCAGTTTGGGTTCAAGCATGGCCATTTGAAAGATTTCATTGCGCTTCTTCTCTCCGCCGCTGAAGCCTTCATTGACGGAACGGTCGCGCAGTTTTCCATCGAGCTCAACGAGTTTGCCGCAGGTTTTGACTTTTACCAGAAAGTCTTTTCCTGAGAGGGGCGCTTCCTTTCGCTGTTCGCGAATGCTGTTGATGGCGCTGCGCAGGAAGTTGATGTTGGACACCCCTGGGATTTCAACAGGGTATTGGAACGCCAGGAAAATGCCAGCTACGGCACGCTCGGTGGCATCGAGTTCGAGGAGGTTGACACCGTCAAAAGTGATGCTGCCTTGGGTGACTTCATACTCTTCTCTGCCGGCGAGAATGCTGGCGAGGGTGCTCTTTCCGGATCCGTTGGGGCCCATAATGGCGTGTACCTCACCGGCACCCAGTTCGAGGCTAAGCCCCTTGAGGATTTCCGTGTCGCCGATGCGGGCGTGGAGGTTGTCGATCTTGATCATGGTGTGGAATCAGCCGACGCTGCCTTCAAGGGAAATGGTCAAAAGTTTTCGCGCCTCCACGGCAAATTCCATGGGAAGCTTATTCAGAACCTCTTTAGCATAACCGTTGACAATGAGTCCAATGGCTTGCTCTTCAGTCAGTCCTCGCTGCAGGCAATAGAATATCTGGTCCTCCCCAATTCTGGAGGTCGTGGCCTCGTGCTCGACCCGGGCGGTGGGATGTTGGGACTCGATGTAGGGGAAGGTGTGGGCGCCGCTGGTGTCGGTCATGAGCAGTGAGTCGCACTGGGAGAAGTTCCGAGCGTTCCGCGCGCGAGGACCCATTTTGACAAGGCCGCGGTAGCTGTTTTGACTTCGTCCTGCGGAGATTCCCTTGGATATGATGGTTGAGTTCGTGTTGGCTCCAAGGTGGATCATCTTGGTTCCTGTGTCCGCTTGCTGCGCGTTGTTGGTGACGGCAACCGAGTAAAACTCACCTATACTGCCATCGCCTTTGAGGATGCAGCTCGGGTACTTCCATGTGACGGCGGAACCAGTTTCTACTTGAGTCCAGCTGATTTTTGCGCGGGTTTCACAGATGCCCCTTTTGGTAACGAAGTTGTAAACGCCCCCCTTGCCTTCGGCGTCTCCTGGATACCAGTTTTGTACAGTGCTGTATTTGATTTCAGCCTCGTCTTTGGCGACCAGCTCAACGCAGGCGGCATGGAGTTGGTTTTCGTCACGTTGAGGGGCTGTGCAGCCTTCGAGGTAACTGACATAACTGCCTTCTTCAGCGATAAGAAGCGTCCTTTCAAATTGGCCTGTGCCTGCCTCGTTAATGCGGAAGTAGGTGGAAAGCTCCATGGGACACCTTACTCCCTTTGGGATGTAACAGAAGGAGCCATCTGTGAAAACGGCAGAATTGAGGGCGCTGAAGAAGTTGTCTTTGACGGGAATCACCGACCCGAGGTGCTTCCGCACTAAATCTGGATAATCTTGGATGGCCTCACTCATGGAGCAGAAGATGATGCCAAGTTCGGCGAGCTTGTCCTTGAAGGAGGTTGCCACGGAAACGCTGTCCATCACAAAGTCCACGGCCACTCCGGACAGGCGTTTCTGCTCTTCCATGGAGATGCCGAGCTTGTCCATTGTGGCTCGCATTTCGGGGTCGACATCGTCGAGGGAGTCGAGGGAAATCTTAGCCTTGGGGGCACTGTAATAACTGATGGCTTGGTAGTCCGGCTTTTCGTATTCGACGTGGGCCCAATTGGGTTCTTCCATCGTCTTCCATGTGCGAAAGGCATCTAAACGCCATTTCAGCATCCAGTCCGGTTCGTTCTTTTTGGCACTGATGAGGCGGATTACACCTTCGTTCAGTCCCGGAGGAGCCTTGTCCGCTTCAATGTTTGTGGTGAACCCGAATTCATACTCTTTTCGTGTGAATTCATCTAGAAGCGGGTTCTCGTCTGCAGTACTCATGTCAGGGGGTCAGATAGAGAAACTCTCTCCGCAGCCGCAAGTTCTGTTGGCGTTGGGATTATGGAACACAAACCCTTTGCCATTGAGCCCGCCAGAGTATTGAAGTTCCGTGCCGACCAGGTAAAGGAAGCTTTTCCTGTCCACGACCACGGTGACACCATTGTCCTCAAACCGTTGGTCTCCCTCTTTTTCTTCGTTGTCGAAGGTCAGTTCATACATCAGACCACTGCACCCTCCGCCTTTGACACCGACGCGGACAAAGCTGCCTTCTGGGCTGCCCTCTGCTGCCATCAGTCGCCTCACTTGGTCGCGGGCATTTTCGTGAATGGTGATCATGCGGTCTTCTGGACTGAACAAAACCCCCCTTTTAGGGGATAGCGCAAAGATAGCGCTGCTGTTTGGACCGGTTCTTAATAACGAACGTGAAAGTGCCCAGCAGAGCTAAGGAATTCAGGAGTTTGCGCTGAGTCCGTCCCAACCTTGGGCTTTCAATTCGGTTTCCAAACCGTTTCGCGCCACCAAAGTGCGTTCCTCTTTGTCTTCGGTGAGGTGACCGATGATCGAGAACATGGGGTGGTTCCGGATGTCCTCGAAGCGGTCTTGGGGCACCGCAAAAAGCAGTTCATAGT
>CAXHAW010000130.1:0-5435 GCA_964014525.1 uncultured bacterium | reverse complement strand
CATGAAGCCGGTGACGTCTTGAAGAAACACCAGGGGCAGACCTTTCTGGTTACAATTCATGATGAATCGAGCAGCTTTGTCTGCGCTGTCCGAATAGATGACGCCGCCAAACTGGGTGCCTGTGGTGGCGCTTTTCACCAGCATTCTTTGGTTGGCGACAATGCCCACCTTCCATCCGTCAATCCTGCCGGTCGCGCACAGCAGCGTCTTTCCGAAATCCTTTTTGAATTCTGTGAAATCACCATTGTCCAGCAGGCCTTTGAGCAAGGTTCGGCCATCATAGGGCTCGCGACGGGATTCAGGCAAAACGCCCAAAAGCAGCTCGCCATCGAGTGCGGGAGCAACCGGTGTTTCTCGTCCGTAGGCCCTGATGCTGGGGCGATTCGCCCGGTGCCCGGTGAGCTCGCGGAGAAGCGCAATGGCCTCGCGGTCATCTTCCACAACGTGGTCGACCACACCCGAGATGCTGCCGTGCATATCCGCTCCCCCAAGGGTCTCAGCGTCCACATTTTCGCCGATGGCAGCGCGAACGAGATAGGGTCCTGCCAGAAAAATGCTGCCCGTTCCCCGAACGATAATGCTTTCATCGCTCATAATGGGCAAATAAGCGCCACCAGCAACGCAGCTGCCCATGACGGCAGCGAGTTGGGGAATTCCGGCCGCGCTGAGTCTTGCATTGTTTCTGAAAATGCGTCCGAAGTGCTCCTTGTCGGGGAAAATCTCGTCTTGCATTGGGAGATAGACTCCCGCGCTGTCGACGAGGTAGAGTATCGGCAAATGGAGTTCAAAGGCAAGCTCTTGAGCCCTCAAGTGTTTCTTCCCGGTGATCGGAAACCAGGCGCCTGCCTTGACTGTCGCGTCATTGGCGATCACGATGCAACGCACCCCGGCAACATGGCCGACGACGAGTGCGCAGCCTCCACCAGGGCATCCGCCATGCTCTGCATACATGCCATCTCCTGCAAGTCCGCCAATTTCCAATCTTGGGGAACCTTCGTCCAGCAAGAGGTCTAGGCGCTCCCTTGCGGTCAATTTGCCTTTGGCATGCTCTTTTTCGATGCGCTTTAGACCCCCTCCAAGACGCGCTGTTTGGCGTCGATGGTCAAGGTCGGACAGCTTTAATTTCATCGCGTCCACCCTGCGCTGCAGTTCAATTTCTTCAGTAGATACGGGCATGTCCGGTCATTGCGGGTCGCCTCTAAGGTACGGCCTCAATAGCCCGTGTACTTTTGAAGTGTGCTTTGGGTTTCACCCCACGCTACGTTGGAACAATGAGAATGTCTGCCTTTTCCTCCATGCCTTTTGCTGGTTTCATCGCTTCCATCGCGCTGGTGTTCTCCGGATGCCGGGATGAGGAGGGGGGAGCCAACCCGTTCTCCATGAAGTTGACGGGGGTTGAAGCAGCGGTGGTCGACAGCGAAGAAGATTCAGCCCGATGGGCCTCGGGGTTTGGTTTCGAATGTGGGGGCGAGATGCTGTGGCTTGCCCATGGTGGAGACACGACTTGGTGGGTTCATGAAGGAGCAAATGCACCGGTTGATCATTGCATGGTATTGCCAGAGGCGAAGAGCATCGAAGTTGCGACTTGGTCCACGACCCACGTTCCCTTCATTCGTGCATCGGGAGCATTGGACCAATGGGCAGCCAGTGGGTATTTGGATCGGGTGGACATTCAGTCTGGGACCGAACGGATTTCACTTGGTGGGGATGCAGGACTGGATGAGGAAATGCTCTTGGCCAGTGGCGCTGACGTGTTGACATCTTATCCGTTTGGAGACCCGATGATGGGCGTGGAGGAGCGAACGGGGGTGCCCGTCATGGCCCTTGCTGAATATGCGGAGAATCACCCATTGGGCAGGGCGGAATTTGTGAAGGTTTTCGGTTGGCTCGCTGGAAAGATGGAAGAGGCCAACAGGGCATTTGACGACGTAGAAGATGCGTATATACAAGCCCGCAATCGGGGCTTGCAAGCAGCACAGGATGAGGGCAGGCCCATTGTTTTTGCAGGAAGCTCACAAGGGGGAAAGTGGACGGCGCCTGGTCCAGACGGTTTGGTCGCGAGCTTGCTCAAAGATGCCGGAGGAACCTATGCGTTTGGCGAGGGCCGTGCAAAGTCCCTTGGACTGAAAAAGGTGGGGCCAAATTTCGAAGTGGAAACCGAGCAGTGTGCACTCATTGCGTCAGATTGTGATGCCTTTGGCAAAGTGGTGTTCGCACCTCAAGGCTGGACGGTGTCCGATGCCGTTTTGGAAGCGCCTTGGTTCGATTTTCAGGGCCGTACTGCGTTTCATTGTAACACTGCGGAGGTCGATTATTTTGGCGAGGCCATCATGGAGCCGCACAAGATGCTCGCCGACTTGGTTCACTTGTTTCACCCGTCCACTGGAGAGCGCGACTTTGTATACTTCCAACCAACGCCACCGTGATGGGACGAAACATCTCCTTCGTTTTGGGTGCTTTGTGGCTGCTTTTTTTCGGGACAGGTCTGTTTTCGGGACCAGCGGCTTTGACTTGGACTGAACAGTGGACCGCCCTTTGGGCTGACCAAGGAGTCGCCAGCACCATCCTCTGGGATTTGCGTCTGCCTCGGCTTTGCATGGCCTCTCTGTCTGGTGGAGCGCTTGCAGTGGCTGGGCTTTTGATGCAGACGTATTTCAAAAATCCACTGGCGGGACCGAGTGTGCTGGGGGTCACCTCCGGATCGACATTGGGTGTGGCACTGGTTTCTCTTGGCGGTGTAGCGGTCGGGTCTGGTTTTGGTTTGGCCGGAACAGTATTCGGGGCATTGACCGGTGCTTGGTCGGTGATGATCCTGCTGGGTGCGGTGATTGGCTGGTTTCGATCCAGATCGGCCCTGTTGATTTTTGGTTTGATGGTGGGGTATCTCACAGGGGCATTGGTGACTGTGTTGCAGGCTGGAGCTGAAGCTGGAGCATTGCAGGCATTCGTCGTTTGGGGCATGGGGTCTTTTGCTCATGCAGATTGGACAGGTGTGTCCATCCTAGCCGGGGTTTTGGCGGTGACGGGGTTTTGGTCCATCCGACATCGACATGACCTCGATATGTGGATGTTGGGTTCTTTGACGGCCCGCTCCATGGGGGTCAGCGAGCGGAGTTTGACTTGGGCCATTTTGACCATCACTGGGGCACTTGCAGCGCTCGTGACGGCCTGGTGCGGCCCGGTGGCATTTCTCGGTTTGGCCACGCCCCATCTTGTTCGGATTCTTTATCGCCAGCACGGCGCAGGTAAGCTCCTTCTGCCCGTGCTCTTGATGGGGAGTGTTTTGGCCTTGATGGCCGACTGGACGGTCCGCTTTACGGCAGTCCCGTTAAATGCCGTGTTGAGCATGGTCGGTGCCCCGGTTGTTCTGTGGCTTCTTTTGCGACGATCCGAATCCCAAACCCGATGAGCGACCAACAGGATTTTTGCGGCAACCTCGTCCTCAAGGAGCTCCAGCTGTTGCACCAAGATCTGGCGGGCATGCAGATTGATGCGGTTCTAGAGCCGGGTGATTTCATGGTGGTTGTGGGCCGAAATGGGGCTGGGAAATCCACGCTACTTCACACCATCATGGGGTTGCTTTCCCCATTGCGGGGCCAAGTTATCCTCGGACCAAATGATGTGTTCTCGCTCTCTCCGCGAGAACGGGCGACCCGGATGTCCTTTGTGACGTCAACTCCGCCGAGACATGCTGGAATTACCGTAAGAGAGACCATAGAGTTGGCTTTGAGGTCGGGAGGAGATGCAGTGGATTCCACCGTGACAGAAGCATGCATGAAGAGCGCGGGAATCGGTGCATGGAGTGACCGCAGTTTGGACCGTTTGAGCGACGGCATGGCACAGCGGGTGATGGTGGCAAGGGCTGCGATTCAGAGCAAACACACCATGGTACTCGATGAGCCCACGGCATTCTTGGATGTTGTCGGCAAGGAGGAGGTCTTAGTACAATTGGGGCAGTGGAAAGAGAAAGGCCGCATCATTGTGTTGGCTACCCATGACCTGGAGGCCGTGGCGGCATGCGGCGGGGTAACCCATTGGCTTCATTTGCAGCCGGGAATGTCCGGGGGCAGCGCGTTCTATCGGGGTGGTTTCGAACCGGAAGCCGTTCGCGCTGCTCTGCGATCTGAAAAGGGCTGAGGCTTTTCGCTTTTCCAGCGCGCTTCTGGGCTTGCTCGGTTAATTTCGCATGATGCCAACGACCGCCAGGATTCTCCTGACTTCTGCCATTCTTTTTGGCTTCGTGGCCCTGATTGAATTGGGCGCATGGAGGAATATGGTTCGAATGTGGTCAGGGCACATTCGTTTCCCCCTGATTCGCTGGGGTTGGCGCATCGTGACACTGATCCAATTCGTCTGGACCATCATCTACTTTATGCGGTGGCCACATTGGAGAGAGTTCCAGCCTCAATACCTGCTGTTGACCCATGCAGTGCTCATCAGTTTGGTGGTCCCCAAGCTGTTTTTGGCTGGGGTGGAGGCACTGGATGGACTCCGGTATTGGGGCCAA
Source organism: uncultured bacterium (assembly GCA_964014525.1). Lineage (GTDB taxonomy): Bacteria > Bacteroidota > Bacteroidia > Flavobacteriales_D > Sanyastnellaceae > UBA8752. The sequence continues at coordinate 928 of CAXHAW010000130.1, read as the reverse complement.
TGGGCCATGAGCGCTAAAGTTTCCAGACCGGATGTTCCGAGAAGGACGTTCATTACGCTGACAGGGCAGGTTGCCGCAGGGCTGCTGTTCGGGGCATTCGCCCATGGCATGTCTCGTGGACGCCGAGGCTACCATGTTCGCCGTCATGATGTTTCCATCAAGGGGCTCCCTTCGGGTCTGGAGGGCCTGCGCATCGTCCAGATTTCCGATGCCCACCTCGGTAGTTTTTTGGATCAATTCGATTCGGTTCAACCGGGATTGGACATGGTCCGGGCCCTTGATCCAGACATTCTGTGCTTTACAGGCGATTTGGTCAACGATCACAGCGACGAGGCGGAACCGTGGATCAGCCGTTTCCAAGAGCTCAAAGGCCGGCATGGGAAATTCAGCATTCTCGGCAACCATGATTATGCAGATTATGCCCGCCGCACCGAAGAGGAGCGTGAGTCTATCCGGTCGCGCATCCGGGACATTCATGGCGAGATGGGGTTTGACTTGCTGATGGATGCCCATCGGGTCTTGAGAATCAATGGTGCGTCTTTGTTGCTTGCCGGCGTCCAGAATTGGGGAAGGGGCTTCCGCCAGTCTGGTGATTTAGACAAGGCACTGGCTGGAGCAGATTTGGATTTAACCACCATACTGATGAGCCACGACCCTACCCATTGGGAGGAAAGGGTAATGGACCAAAATGCTTCGGTGGAGTTGACTCTGTCTGGACACACGCATGGCATGCAAATTGGCTTGGAGATTCCAAGCCTTGGCATCAAGTTTTCTCCGAGTAGACTCCGCTACAAGCGATGGGGCGGGCTTTACACCGAAGGGGGTCAGCACCTCCATGTCAATCGAGGTTTTGGGGTGCTCGGTTTTCCCGGTCGCATTGGAATGCCCCCCGAAATCACTGAATTGACACTGCGGAAGGCCTGAGTAC
>CAXHAW010000129.1:0-5471 GCA_964014525.1 uncultured bacterium | reverse complement strand
AGTTTCACGCATACAGCAAACACCAGCAGCTCGGCCCTGCAGTGGACCTCTGTCGGGACCCGCGCAACGGTCGCAGTCCGGAGACGGGAGGGGAGGACCCCTTCCTCACGGCGCACATGAACGTGGAGGTGGTTCGCGGCATCCAGAAGCAGCCGGTGATTGCCACTATCAAACACTTCAACGGAGTGAACCAGCAGGTGGACCGTCACAACGTGAACCACACCATGACCCAGCGCCAATTGATGGAGCACTACGGATACAATTTCCGCAGGGTCATGCAGGACGCTGGGGCACTTTCGGTCATGAACGCCTACAATAAAGTCAATGGAGACAAATGCGCAGAGAGTGCTGACCTGCTCAACGGCATTTTGAAGAGCCGCTGGGGATTTCCATTCTACGTGGTGTCCGATTGGGGCTCGGTGTGGGATGCCAGCAAGGCGCTCAAGGCCGGTTGCGATCTCGAAATGGACGTGAATGTGTCCTCCTTTGAGGAGCAGCTGACCGCGGACTATGTGAACGGCTTCATTGACGATCAGGACCTCGACCGGGCTGTGCGCCGTGTGTTGAGGGTCAAGTACCTGACCGGGATGATGGACAATTTCCCGCAGGGCAACCCCATCACGGGTGCCAATACCCCTGAGCACCAGGCACTGTGTTTGGATGCAGGCCGGGAGGCGATCGTGATGCTCAAGAACGAGGAGAACATCCTTCCATTGAATTCGGGTCAGACCGTGGCGATGGTGGGCCCCAGTGCGGCAGTGGCTCAACTCGATGGCTTCGGCTCCAGCTGGGTCGATCCGCCGTATTCGATTACGCCGTTGCAAGGCGTGCTCAACAAAATTCCATCGGGCCAGATTGAATTCGCACCAGGCTGTGACATCAACAGCACGGACACGACGGGATTTGCGTTGGCTCGTGCTGCAGCCGAAGCGTCTGACGTGGTGGTTTTCGTGGGGGGGCTCGACCAGACCCAAGAAGGGGAGAACTACGCCCCAGGTCCGGTGGACCGCACGGGCGGCAGCGTTGAACTCCCGGGAATGCAGCAGCTGCTCATTCAAGAGCTTGCCGAGGTGAACCCCAATTTGATTGTGGTCCTAAAAAGCGGGGGCATCTGTTCTGTCCCCGACGCCATTGACGACATGAAGGGATTTCTGTATGCCTTTTATCCGGGGATGGAGGGTGGAAATGCCATCGCGGACGTGTTGTTTGGGGACTTCAATCCCAGCGGCAAATTGCCTGTGACCATGCCGGTCAATGACGCGCAGATGCCGGCTTGGAATGCCGATTTCAGTGACGATTACAACACGGGATACCGCTATTACGATGAACTCGACATCACCCCCCAGTTTCCATTCGGGTTCGGTTTGAGTTACACCGACTTTGTCATTGGCAACCTCCAGTTGGATGCGGCGAGTGTTGCTCAGGGGACGCCCATTACGGCGACGGTTGATGTGACCAATGTTGGAGATGTCGCAGGGGCGGAAGTGGTGCAGTTGTACTTGGACAATCAGGCGGCCCCGGTTTGGATGCCGGAAAAGGAGCTCAAGGGCTTTGAAAAGGTGTTCTTGCAGCCTGGGGAGATGGCGACGGTGTCGTTCACCTTGGGGGCCAATGAACTGTTCTACTTTGACGAGGCGTTGGATCGATATGAAGTGGCTGTGGGGGACTATATGCTGTATGCTGGCGGTGGTTCTGACGCATTGGTGACCAGTGCCGGTTTTTCCGTGACATCAGGCCAGCCTTCCCCGGACTTTGAGGTCACGCGGGTGTTCAGTGTTCCGCGTTATCCCGTGGAGGGAGACTCGCTCATCTTGTGTGCCATGGTCAAGAATCCCGGGACCCAGATGGTGCTGATGGACGACGCTGTGGAGGTTGCCTTTTCCATTGCTGGTGCCGAGGTGGCCGCTACGGAACTTCTGTTGGACACGCTCAACATCGGCGGCGCGACCATGTTGTGCGCCAGCACCGGGACCTACACGGTGGAAGGCGAGGAGGACTTGGAGGTCTTGGCCACTGTGGACGGAGACAATGCGTGGAATGAGCTGATCGAGGACAACAACACATTGGGGCACACCATTGACGTCGTGTCAGCAACTGAAATCGTACCGAACCTCTGTTATTTGAAGCCGGTCACTGCGACCTCACAGGAGTCTGGAGCGTTGGGGGCGTCTCAGGCCGTGGATGGAGACTATGCCACGCGATGGAGTTCCGAATTCTCCGATCCGCAGGTCATCACGGTGGATTTGCTCGACGTGTACAATCTGAACGAGATCGCCCTGGCATGGGAGACGGCGTACAGCAGCGAGTTCAAACTCAATGTGTCCCTTGACGGTGCGCAGTACACGACGCTGGTGCACGAAACCAATGCCGACGGTGGCTATGACCTTTACTATCCCGATGTCGACGCACGCTACATTCAGGTGGAGTGCTTGCAGCGCGCAACGGAATGGGGCCATTCCCTGTGGGAGATTCAAGCGTTTGGGCAGCTTGTGGTCGGCATGCCAGAGCAGCCGGCACCAGAAGTTCAACTGTTGCCCAACCCTGCCCAGGATGAGGTTCGGTTCGAAGGGCTGCCCGGCGAGGTTCAAATGCAGTTGTTTACCATGACAGGCCAACGGCTTTGGGTTGGTGAGGTGCGCAATGGGGATCCGGTGGCGTTGCCTCGCTTGCGAATGCCGAGCGGCATGTACGTTGTGCGGCTTGAGGCCGGGGAGTTCCGGTCTTCGTTGAATTTGGTTGTTGATTGATCAGCGGCGCATGGGTTGCGCCTTCCAATAGGTGGCCGTGCGCCAGAGCCATTCGAACGGTCCGAATCGAAAACGGTCCATCCACCACTTGGACCAGAAGATTTGTAGCAACCAAATGGGCAGGATGATGAGCCACAATTCCGCGCGGCCCATCGTGGAGAACCACCCGAGGCCGTGGCCATACATGACGGCCGTGGCCAGGATGGTCTGTGTGAGGTAGTTGGTCAATGCCATCCGGCCGACCGGCGCGAGGCGACGTTCCATCCAGGCGCCCAGTCGGCCTTCACAAAGCCAGAGTATGGCCCCGATGTATCCGAGCACCAGCGGCACCATGCCGAGGGTCCGGAATTGGCCGCCTTGGAAGAAGCTGTACTCGACGGTCCACCCGGCGAGCTCGTTTTGCCAGACGCCGAAGCCGCTAATCAGCGTGCCGAGGGTCAGTCCGATGAGGGCGAGGCGCCGATTCCATCGGAGGTTCCGCTGGCCGGTGAGCACGCCGGCCTTGTAGAGCGCCATGCCCAGCAGCATCATGCCTGTGGCGCGGGGTGCGGTGAAGGGCATCAGCTCCGTCTGGAAGGCGAGGGAATTTGGAACGCGTTCGGACATCTGTTCCCACCACGATCCGCGGAATGCGCTGATTTCACGGGCAATCCTCGAGGCGTCGGGGGTCCAGAAGGCGCGGATTCCGTCGACATCCCCGGGCGCCCAGTAGGGCATGGAGAGTCCGAAGAAGACGTTGGACGCCATCAGCAGTCCAAGGCATGTACCGGCCGCGATGAGGAGTCCCCGGACGGACCACCCGCGGAAGAAGAAGAGCCAGAGTGAGCATACGACATAGGTCACCAAAATGTCTCCGCTCCAGAGCAGATAGGCGTGTGCCATGCCAAACACAAACAGCCAAAGGTTTCGGCGGTAATGCCAAAGTGCAGCCGACATGCCCTTGCTTTCGATTCGTTCGGTGAAAAGGACGACCCCGGCGCCAAACAGAACGGAAAACAGGCCCATGAATTTCTCGTTGGCGAAGACTTCGGAGAAGAGGAACGCGATGTGATTCAGCCCCTCCAGCGGGCCTTCGGCCGTGGGGTTGAGATAATGGACGCCGGGTAGGCCAAAGGAGATCATGTTCATGATGAGGATGCCCAAAAGAGCAGCTCCCCTCAAGATGTCGAGTTGGCTGATGCGGTCCGTGTTTGCCGAAATGGAGTGGGTCATGGGTGAGGGAGGATCAGGTGCTTCAGCCTGCAGAGCAATTTAATGTGATGCGAATCGGTTTGCCCCTCAATCTCTTGGGTAGCTTTGAGCACAACGCACAACATGAGGATTGTAATAATCGCCTGGATGATGGGGCTGGCTTGTTTTGGACATGCCCAGACGGTGCAGATCAGCGGGTACATTCAGGATGCAGCCAGCGGGGAGATGCTGCCTGGGGCGACCATTTGGTGTGGAGCCGAATCGGTTGGGTCGGGGACGAATGCATTTGGCTTTTATTCTCTGGCTTTGCCCGAAGGAAAACAGATTCTGACGGTCTCATATATCGGCTACACGCCACAGACTGTGGAAGTGGACTTGGCCGGAGATGCCCACTTTGACTTCTCGTTGACTGCGGGAGTGGCGATTTCGGAGGCGGTGGTGTTGAGTGATGGGGAGCGCATCGAGGATGACGTGCAGATGTCCAAGGTGGAGATTCCAATGGACCAGCTTCGGAAGCTGCCGGCCATCGGAGGAGAGGTCGACCTGTTGAAGAGCCTGCAGCTGCTGCCAGGCATACAGTCAGGCGGAGAGGGAACCTCTGGTTTGTACGTGCGCGGCGGCAGCCCCGACCAGAACCTCATTGTTTTGGATGGGGTGCCCTTGTACAGTGTCAGTCACCTTTTCGGTTTCTTTTCTGTGTTCAATGCCGATGCGGTCAAGAAAATGACCATCACCAAGGGCGGTTTCCCCGCCCGATTTGGTGGAAGGCTTTCCTCGGTGGTTGAGGTGCAGATGAAGGATGGCAACATGCGCGAGACCCATGGCACCGTCAATGTCTCGCTCTTGGCCTCCAAGTTGATGATTGAAGGCCCCATTGTCAAGGACAAGGCCTCGTTCATGATCAGTGGTCGGAGGACTTACCTCGATGTGCTCACGCGCCCCATCATCGCGTCGGTCAATGCGCAAGACCCGAATGTGCAGACGACGCCGCGCTACTTCTTTCACGACATCAACGGAAAGGTCAACTGGCGCATTGGGAGCCGCGACCGGGTCTACTTCAGTTTGTTTGACGGGACCGATGACTTTGGATTCGAATCCACAGAAACGTTTGGCGAAAGCAGCTCGTTCATTGATTTCGGTTTGGACTGGCGCAACCGCGTGGCCGCGTTGCGCTGGAACCACGAGTGGGGCGCAAAGCTGTTTTCCAATGTCACCTTGACCCGCAGCCAGTACACGTTCAATACGGGCATTGAATTCCGTGAATCGATGGGGGTGGTGGGCGATTCAAACACCACACGCCTTGCCAGTTTGTATCAAAGTGGCATTGTCGATCTCGGCGGACGGGTCGACTTTCTCTACGCGCTGAACAACCGGCACAGCTTGCGCTTCGGCGGAAATGTCACATTGCACACCTTCAACCCAGGGGCCACGACGTTTCAAGCGACGTTTGAAGGGAGTGTGACTGGAATTGACACGACACTGGGGTCTGATGAGGTGGGGTCCAATGAGCACTTTTTGTTCATCGAAGATGAA
>CAXHAW010000128.1:0-5512 GCA_964014525.1 uncultured bacterium | reverse complement strand
GTCTTGGTCAGGGCCCAAGGATGGCGGCTCATAGATTCCAACCGGAACTGTGGCGGAAGCAAGACATTCATCAATATCCCCACCATTCATGTTCATGGTCACAGTCACGTTGACCGGTGAATCCAATCCGTCCACCGCGGCTGTGGCCCCGATGTTGTTGCCGCTGATGGCGTTGACGGTTCCGTCCGTTGTCTCCCACGTCCAGTCCACATTGAGGTTTCCGGGAACGTCAGAGGTCGTTGCTGTCAACTCAACCGGCACGCCGCACCAGTTGTCCGCTGCGGCCAGCTCCACAACAGGAGCAGGCTCCACGGTCACGACCATCGTGTCCGAGGAGGTACAACCGAAATCATTGGTGACGGTATACACGTATTCGAAAATGCCTTGGTTCTCCGGCAGGATGCTGATGTTGTCACAGTCCCCTCCGTCGTCCACGATGAAAGGGCCTGTCCAAAAACTGCTGTCGCAATCCGCCCCGATCTGAGGGGTAAAAACAATGGGGTCCGGATAGAGGGCCGGGTCAAAATTGATGAACCAGTCAAAGATGAAACCATTGTCAGACCCCCAACTGTCGCAAACCTCGATGGTCCATGTGCCATTGAGCGGGCACCCTTCGAGCAATGTCCACGGCTGATCGGACTCGTAAGTTCCGCTTGGCAAGGTTCCGCCTGCATTGTCCCCCCATGTGCCATTTGTTGCATCGGGAGCCCAGTAATAATCGTAACCCACACCAGGATTGTTGGCCAAGAAGTCGTCGTCCACGGGCTCCCCCAAGAAGGTGCTGCCTCCACCCTGCTGGTGCACCCCCATGGAGCTGCCGTCCGGGCAGATGAAGGTCACCGTCAGGTCCCCCATAAAACTGTGCTCAAAATTGATGAAGAAGTTCTCGAAATCTTCAGCAGACGAGATGGTCTGGCCCGAACTGAACGCTGTGTAGACGATAGAAGAACTGAAGCACTGCGTCTGGTCATCTGGTATGAAGAGACCACCTCCGAAATCCACATTGGGCTCATTGTCGTAGGTCACCCCCTGGGCCACCCCGAGAACAGGGTACTCATCTCCTGAGCAGATTTGCAGATCCTGCGTACTGCCCTCAAAGCTGGTCGGTGTGGAGACCAAAATCAGATGGTCCACGAGGTTGTTGCTCTCGCAGTCGTTGTTGTCGACCAGAAAGAGCTGCACATTGTATGCACCCGGCTCAACAAAAGAATGCGTCACCTCCGAGCCAGAAGTATTGGAATTGCCATCGTCAAAATCCCACTCCCAAGTGGCAATCAGGAAATCATCCGCAGCGAAGGAACCTGTTCCATCGAATTGAACCTCTTCTCCGACACAAATCTGGAGGGGAACGGTCTCGACCTCCCCATCCAAGCTGGTCACCACATTGGCAGTCGGCCTCAGACAAGGCTCTTCACACGTCACTTCCGCTGTCCAATTGGAGTTGTCCGTGGCATCCGACGTGAACTGCCATGTGATGCAACCCGAAGCGTTGGTCACATCGTCCATCTGGCTCCAGATATCCAACCCCTGCAGGTCGAATCCGGTGTAGACGCCATCTGGATCCCCATCCGCAGCGTCCGACAGCCACATGAACAGGGTGTCACCCGCGCCGAGCGCACTCAGATTGAAGTAAAAGTTAATGACCGGATCTGCGGGCATATCTGGGCAAAATGTCATCGTGAAATCAGCGTTGGCTGATGCATCCCCTGCAGTCAGCCCATTGTCCACGAAGAAGAAATCGCAACCCGTATAGGTGCCTCCCTGAGAAATGGAGACCTCTTGGGACCATCCATTCAGAGACACCGCCGCAGCGATGAGAAGAGCAAGAATCCGATTCGGCATGGCAGTTAATCAGCGTTGGCCTTTGGATTTGCGTTGCAAGTGGCGGGCATAGAGCCCCTGACAACGCTCGGCACTGTGAAATTGAATCACGCCCTTGTCCCCCACCCTGAAGTTGGTGGGCAGGGCGGGCTCCGCATTGAATTCAATGGCCCACTCGCGCGGGTCGAAACGCTCAGGACTGAAATCTGCAGCTGAAAAAGCGGCGGTACCGTCCACGGAAGGGGTGCCTTCCATGTTGGGGAAGTCCATTCCCTTGGTCATGTCCGAGACAAAAATCCATCCTTCAGTGGCCACGAAGTTGTCATACTCCAGTCCGGAATGGGACTCAATGGGCAACACTGTGCCCTGTTTTTGTTGGGCATTCAGATGCAGGGGGGCCATCCAGCAAAGGGCAAGGACGGCGGGGATCAGGCGGTTCATTTGCATGGTTTCCTCTTTCTAACCCACCACAGTGGGCAGGAGTTGCTCGAAAGTAGCACATTTGCGCCCCCGCGATTCCCCTTGTGATGAGACTTATCGAAGTCAACGACCAGAAAACAGACTCCCTGTTCCACGCCGTGCCCCAGCGCATCTATGCGCAGGACCCGGTGTGGATCCCTCACCTCAAACAGGACATCCAAAAGGTGTTCGACCCGCAAAAAAACCGCCTTTTTAAGAAAGGTGGCGTTGCGAAACGTTGGATTGTAGAGGACGAAAACCGGCATGCAGTTGGCAGAATTGCCGCCTTCATCAGCCCGAAATACAGCGGTGGAATGAAACAGCCCACAGGGGGCTTGGGCTTCTTCGAGTCCACCGACAATTCCACAGTGGCCGACCTGCTCTTTGACGCCGCTGAAGCGTGGCTCCAGGAACAGGGCATGGAAGCGGCTGACGGCCCAGTCAACTTTGGCGAAAAGGACAAGTACTGGGGGCTGCTCGTCAAGAACTTCACCGACCTGCCGAGCTATGGAATGAACTACAATCCAGAATACTATGGGCGCTTCTTTGAGGCCCGTGGCTATCAGGTCTACTATGAGCAGTACATCTACAGTCGCGAGATTCAGCTCGATGTCCAAGAGGCCTTCGAGCGCAAGCGCGCACAGATTGAGACGCGGGGGACCATGCGGGTTGTCACTGCGCGGGATTTGACACAGGAACAATTGGCCGAGCACTTCTGTACGGTCTACAACAACGCTTGGGGCGGCCACCACGGCTTCGCCAAGATGCCCCTCAAGCAAGCCCGCAACACGGTCAAGGCGCTGAAGCCCATCATGGACCCGGACATCATCTTCTTCGTTCTCGATGGGGGCAAGCCGATTGCGTTCTATGTCAATATCCCGGAACTGAATCAGATTTTCCGTCACGTCCACGGCAACCTCAATGCCTTTGGCAAGCTCAAGTTTCTGTACCACAAATGGAGGGGGTCCACGAACATCATGGTTGGCCTTGTCTTCGGGATTGACCGGTCCTATCACGGTCAAGGAGTAGATGGCTTCCTCATTGACACCGCAGGCAAACAGATTCAAGCCAAGGGCCGATACGATACCACCACCCTCACTTGGATTGGCGACTTCAATCCAAAAATGATCCGCATCGCCGAGAACTTGGGGACAGAGCGGACACGGACCTACGTCACCTTACGCAAATTGTTTGATCCCAATCAGCCCTTTGAGCGGATGCCTTCTGCCAAATAAAGGACCGACTGCGCAGGGATTTCGCCTAGGGGTTTGCCGGGTCAATTTCCCTTCTATCTTTGCGCCCCCTTCCTGAGGACCCAACGGGGCCCAAGGAAGCTCGGACACCCCCTAGCTCAGCTGGTTAGAGCATCTCACTTTTAATGAGAGGGTCCTGGGTTCGAGCCCCAGGGGGGTGACCAGCCCAGGTGCTGAAATTGGTAGACAGGCATGGTTGAGGGCCATGTGTCCTTTAGGGCGTGCGGGTTCGAGTCCCGCTCTGGGCACCAGCACACATCAAGAGCCGCGGAAATCCGCGGCTCTTCGCTTTTTCCGGCATTGCTTCTTGCCACTCAACCACAGAGCCAGCATTCTGCAGCAACTTAAACCGTGTCAATAATACACGATTAACTTTCTCACAATCAACCCCTTAAACCTCCCGCCGTCAAAGACGCTTCTTATTTTGCAGACCTGACATCCAACCTTCTTTGATCATGGGCAAGAAGCTGAATTTTATTGTACTCACCCTCCTCAGTCTCCTTGTCCTACTCGGGGGCACCTCTTCAAGAACAGACACCATCCGAGAAAACGTGGCCCAAGCCGACCCAGGTGACATCGCTTGGATGATGGTGGCTACGGCGTTTGTCTTGCTCATGACCCCAGGACTGGCCTTCTTCTACGGTGGCTTGGTGGATCGAAAAAATGTCATTTCTACCATGCTGCAGAGTTTTGTCGCGCTTGGTGTCATCAGCGTGGTGTGGGTTCTGGTGGGCTTCAGCCTCTGTTTTGGGGAGAGCATCGGCGGCATCATCGGAAACCCAATGACCTTTTTGTATTTCCGAAATGTCGGCACGGCCCCTCACCCCGAGATTGGAGCGGGCCTGCCCTTTCTTCTCTTTGCACTGTTTCAGCTCAAGTTTGCCATTATCACCCCCGCCCTGTTCACGGGCAGCATGGCCGGCCGCATCCGATTTCGGAGCTACATCCTGTTCATGGTCATGTTCACCCTGTTCATTTATGCCCCGCTTGCACACATGACTTGGCACCCAGATGGCCTCCTCATGAACCTCGGCGTGTTGGACTTTGCTGGAGGAACCGTGGTTCACATGTCAGCAGGGTTTGCAGCGTTGGCCGGCGCTGTGCACCTCGGCCCAAGAAACATCGACAGGCTTGACCATGCCAACATACCCTTTCTGATTCTCGGCACTGGCCTTCTGTGGTTCGGCTGGTTTGGATTCAATGCAGGATCGGCACTTGGCGCAAATGAAGACGCTGTTTTGGCACTCGCCAACACCCATTTCGCCTCGGCCTCTGGAATGATCACCTGGATGTTCTACGAGCGATTCCGGGGGCGGAAAATGAATGCCGTGGGCGCATGCATTGGTGCTATTGTTGGACTCGTCGCCATTACCCCTGCCGCAGGCTTCGTCACGATACAGGAAAGCATGGTTATTGGGTTCATCGCAGCCCTTGTGTCAAATTGGGCCATCAGCCGTCAAAGCCAAAGTGGCTTGGACGACACACTTGATGTTTTCCCCTCTCATGGTGTAGGCGGCATGGTGGGCATGGTGCTTACAGGTGTCTTTGCTGCGGATGTCGGCTTAACCTCTGGCCAAACGGACACCTTTCTCTGGCACTTGGTCGCACTCATTGGTGTTGCAGGCTTCACATTCGGTGCAAGCCTGCTCCTGTTTAAACTGGTAGACAAGGTGATCCCCCTTCGGGTAACCGAATGGCAAGAGCGCCTTGGCCTTGACGAAAGCCAACACGGAGAAACATTGACTTAATCGCATCACAACCTGTCCGGTGGGCACAGGTACATCCCTGCGGTCTTGTTTAATTTCGACAAGAAAGTCAAGTTTGTTTTCCGCCGGGCGGCACAATGAAATCGGCCTCTGCTTCCAGCCGGCAGAGCAAAGTGTCGAGTCCTATATCTACACGCCACGCATCCAGTGTCCAACCATCATGCTCAATGGCAAGTATGATGTTTTCTTCCCCCTTAAGACCTCACAAATCCC
>CAXHAW010000127.1:0-5626 GCA_964014525.1 uncultured bacterium | reverse complement strand
GGCGCGGGAACATAAGCTTCAACATCCCGCTTCACAATGCGACCGCCATCCCCGGTTCCGATCACCTTGCCCAAGTCGATACCGCGCTCGGCAGCAAGTCGAGAGGCCAAAGGAGAGGCCTTCACCTTGCCGTTCGCCGATGGGGCTGGAACGGACAATGGGACTGGAGCAGGGGCAACTGCAGGAACAGGAGATGCCGCAGCAACAGGGGCTGGAGCTGGGGCTGCAACAGGGGCTGGGGCTGGAGCTGGAGCTATGGCTGGATCTGGCTCAATCGAAACGGCAGTTTCTGCCTCAGCAGCGAGCAACTCCGTCACGTCCTCACCGGAATCACCGAGGATGGCCAAGATGCTGTCTACGGCCGCTGTGGCGCCTTTCTCGACACCGATGTGCAGCAAAACACCATCCTGAAAAGACTCGAATTCCATGGTGGCCTTGTCGGTCTCGATCTCAGCGAGCACTTCGCCGGATTCGACCTGGTCACCTACGTTCTTGTGCCACTCGGCCACGACACCCTCTGTCATGGTGTCGCTGAGCTTAGGCATGCGTACGATTTCAGCCATGAATTTTGTGAATCAGTCGTTGACGAAAGGATAGTCGGGCGTCACATAGACGTCCTCATAAAGTTCTTTTGCTTCCGGGAGAGGGCTCTCCTCGGCAAACTGGATGGCTTCCTCGACCTGGGCCTTGACGGTCTTGTCCACTTCCTTTAACTCTGCCTCCGTCATCCACTTGTTTTTTTGGATGACCTCAGCGCAGTGCACAATTGGATCGCGATCCTGATACTGCTCCACCTCGTCCTTGGTGCGGTACTTCTGTGGGTCACTCATCGAGTGTCCCTTGTAACGATAGGTCTGGATATCCAGTAAATAGGGACCTTCGCCCTTTCGACAATGTTCTGCAGCTCTCGCCATAGCCTCCGCCACAGCCTCAGGGGACATGCCATCCACAGACTCTGCTGGCATTTCATATGAGGCCCCCAACTTCGACAAATCAGTCACGTTGGTCGTGCGCTCAACCGAAGTGCCCATTGCGTACTTGTTGTTCTCCACCACATAGATGACCGGCAGCTTCCAAGTCATGGCCATGTTAAACGTCTCGTGCAGCATTCCTTGGCGCGCTGCACCATCGCCGAAGAAGCACACAGTCACGTGGTCCTCCTTGCGGTACTTGTCTGCGAAAGCAATGCCAGCACCGAGGCCGATTTGACCTCCCACGATACCGTGACCGCCAAAGAGATTTCTCTCCTTGTCAAACATGTGCATGGAGCCCCCTTTGCCCTTGCTGGAACCGGTTCTTTTGCCATACAACTCGGCCATGACGACCTTCGGGTCCGTGCCGAGAGCGAGTGGGTGAGCATGGTCGCGGTAGGCCGTAATGACCCGATCCGTGGGACGGATTGCCTCTACCATGCCTGCAAGAATTGCCTCTTGGCCGATGTACAGGTGGCAAAATCCGCCGAATTTCTGTTGGATATACAGGTGACCACAACGCTCTTCGAAACGGCGCATCAGCAGCATATCCCGATGCCACTTGAGGTAGGTCTCCTTAGGGTACGGCGCCTTGGCCGCCTTTTTGGCGGCTGCCTTGCGTCGGGGTGTCGTCTTCTTTGCAGGCGTGGTGGTGGTCATGTTGCCCAATTTGCGAAGGGCAAATATAGACCGGACAGACCGGCCGACAGACACCTCAACGCCCCAACAGGACCACAGCATGGGCACTGATGCCCTCACCTGTCCCCACGAAGCCCAAACGCTCCGTAGTCGTGGCCTTCACGCCCACTCGGTCAACGGAAATCCCAAGACCTTCTGCAACGCAGTTCCGAATGTCATCAATATGCGGCCTCAACTTGGGTTCTTGAAGACACACGGTAGCGTCCACATTGACCACTGCCCAACCATCCTTGCAAACTTTAGCCACGGTCTCCCGGAGAAGAATTTTGCTGTCAATTCCCTTGTACGCCGGGTCTGTGTCAGGAAAATGGGCGCCAATATCTCCCATGGCCCTGGCCCCAAAAAGAGCATCACAGATTACATGAAGCAGAACGTCTGCATCGCTGTGTCCAACGGGACCAAACTCGGAAGGAATTCGAATTCCCCCGAGCCAAAACTGTTCTCCCTCCGCCAGTTGGTGGACATCGTAACCATATCCGATGCGGAAATCAAGAACACCCATGCTGGTGTCAGTAATTGGCGGGGTCGTCCGATCCTGCGATATCATCAAAAGCGAGACGCAAGGAGAACCGCAGGGTGTTGGCCAGTGGGTTCAGCTGTTTGGTCGCAATCAGATAGCTCAAATCGATGTCCAACACAGTGTATTTGATGCCTGCTCCAAGGGTGATGAACTGGCGATTCCCTTTGGTGTAGTGCTCAAAAAAATAGCCTCCCCGAACGGCAAATACGCCATTGTAGTCATATTCGATACCCCCCCCAAGGTTGATTTCGCGCAATTCCTCACGCAGAATGCTGCCCGGCTCAACGAGATAGGTGCCATCCCCTTGGCGCTCGACAATTCCAGGGGCATCATAAAAGCTCTGAATGATGCCTGACGCCACACCGACATTGGGGTCAAACCCACTCACAATGATGTCGCCATCATCACCTTCTCCATAGGCAGGTGCGGTGGGAACAAGGAGCTTGTTGGCATCCATGGTGAACGTGAGGTTGTTGTAATCGTCAAGAAAGATTGTGGCCGCGGCTCCAGCCTTGAGGTTTGTCGGAATGAAATCCCGCTCAGCGGTTTCCGTGTAGCTCATCTTGGCGCCCACATTGGAAATGCAGATCCCCCAATTCATGCGGCCATCCCGGTCGCCAAACTTGGCATTGTCATTGGTATGAAAGACCCCGACATCCGCAGCAACCGACCGTCCTGGGCGACTGTCGGCGCCCAAGATGTTTGTTCCTCCAGTTAAGTTGGAGTGGATGTAACGTGTCGTAAAGCCACCACTGAACTTGTCCCCGAACTTCTGCGAAAACCCAAAATCGAGGGAAAACTCATTTGGACTGAAGTCCCGGATGGCCGTTCCATTCACATCCGTGAACGTGATGTTGCCCAATGAAAAATACCGGAGGGCCATGCCCACGGCTTGCCGATCATTGAGTTTCCTGGTCCCGCTCAGGTATGCCAGCGACATGTCGTCTACCAGCGCCCGAAGCCACGGAGCGTATCCGAGATGGGTTTCGAAGGACTGATCAGAAAACGCCATTCTGGCTGGATTCCAAGCCATCGCGGCTCCATCTGGAGACAGCGCAACGCCCGCATCACCAAGGGCTCCGCTCCGAGAGTCCGGTGCAATGGTCAAAAAGGGAACCGCCGTGGTGATGGTATTCAGTTGCAGTTGCTGTGCCGTTTCCACTTGGGTCAGCTGAGCGTGGACCGAAGGGCCGAGGATACCGACTGCGACAAAAATGCCGGCGGCGCGAAGGAGAAAATTCCTGGATGCCATAAGAAGGGCTGAAATTAAGCGATGAGGTCGATTCAATCAGGTCATTTAAACAAGACGAGACGTCCGGTGCGAGATGCCCGTCGTCCCTCGGGTGTAATGAGGTCTAGACGGTACAAATAAGTGCCGGGGTCGAGTGCGGAACCTCCTGAGGAAGCTCCATCCCAATGCCACCCATCCAATCTGTATCCCGGAGGTGTCTCTTCTCGTTCACCCACCCAAACGACGTTTCCAATGGCATCGTATATGTGCAGCGACATATTCAATGCAACGCAAGCCTGGTTGTGATCAAACCGGAAGGTCGTTCCCCCTTCTCCCATGGGATTCGGGTAGTTAATCAGCCCATCTAGAAACACCTCGAGACTGGACACCACAACGAAATCGAGCGCGGATGTTGAGCTGTTGTTGTGCACGTCCCAAGCCTTCAGCTCCAAGCTGTGCGGCCCCTCCTCTAGCCCAGCGAGTGGGAACACCACCCTTCCGCTTTGATAGGTGTCCAAATCACTCGCATAGAACTCATTCAAGATGACCGAAGTGCCCCCATTCAAAGTGGCCTTGAGATCATGTCCTATGCCATTGCCCACAGTGTTGAGACCCTGATCATCCCGAAGCATGGCGAGCAAAACGGGATCGGGATTTGTGGTGCCACCATTCCGAAATGCAGTGTCATTGAGGTAGAGCGCAATCTCCGGTCCTGTGCCATCGAGAACCGCGTCCTCATCTACCCCTCCAATGAACACCTCCTCTATGAAGCCGTGCGCATCCAGATCACCATCTACCGCATAGTAACTGATCCGGCCTGGCGCCGGATCGTATCCGATGTCCCTCGGCACGACGAATTCAAAACTGAAGGTGCCGCCCTCTGCTCTGACAGCACCTGTATAGATTCGGTTTCTCCATTCATCATATGTCAAGCCCCCATTTCCATCGTCGTTGTTGAGGGTGGTCACCTCGGAGCGTTGATCAAAAACCGTGGGGTAGACAAACCCATTGAAGTCGGTCATGAGATTGCCTCCAGCATCGGAGACATACCCCTCCACCAACACGTGTTCGAGTGCACTCAAGGTGTCGGCCCACGCATCCACAGGAACCCCGTTGACTTGACTTGTGCGCACCTCCAATTCTGGTGTAGCAAGCTGAAGGGCCACATCACCGAGAAGCGTGAAGTTGCGCTTGTTTGATGAGGCGCCCGAGGAGGGGTGGTTCTTGGTTCGCCTCAGAATATCGCCCAGCCTCTGCCGCTGGCCCGTGGGTGAATCAAAGACCACGTTGAAGAAAGCCGTATTTAATTGCTCATTGGCGTAGCTGTACACCACCCGTGTGGTGGTCATCATCGCGATGGCCCCTCCGTTGGGATTCATCACCATCATCTCTCCAGCCGTCTCCAATTCTGGATCATCAAATCGAGCCAGCTCGCAGGTCGCCGTGAAAAAGAGCGGCATGCGACTGAGGTTGTCCCAAGCGCCAATGGTCGCGGTATTGAGCACGCGCTCATGGGCCCATCCCCGTTCTCCACCATGACCGATGTAGTTGACCAGAAGGGCGCCCTCGCGCACCCTTCGATCGATGGCTTCTTCGACTTCAGGGTAGCGCTCACCACCTGGCGTGGCCACTTGAGGATAAGCGTCCATGAAGATGCGCTCAATGTCAAATCCACCATGGTCTTCCTCAACCCCCTCTGCATGTCCAATGCTGTATAAAGTGTGGCCCGTTTCGGTGGCGCCTCCATTGCCATCGAAATCATCTGCCACAAAGCAAATCCGATTCCTCCATGGACCAAAAGGATTCCCCTCCCCTTCGCCAGGGAGCCCCGCTGTCGTGCAGCCAGCCCCATCCGGATCGGGATTTCCTCCCGAATAGGCCACCACCTTGGCGATGGCATCCCAAGCTTCAGATGGCGTGCTGGCGGGAATTCGGCCGATGCCAATGGCCAAGGTGTCAGTCAAACGCTCAGAAGCCACGTCGGACAGAAACCCGAAATAGTCATCGGTCACATAACTCTGGGTGGGCGTATGGCTCTGGGCACTTTGAAAGGTGACCAGAAGGTTGCCAAACCGAGGAAGATTGCGGTTCCGATAGGTACCGTCCCCGAACAGCTGCAGATATCGAGGCGCTAATGCTGGCTTGCCCTCAGCCCGGGCAACGGGCATTTTCAGCGGCAGCTTGAAGGCGGTGGGGTCCGCCCGC
>CAXHAW010000126.1:0-5638 GCA_964014525.1 uncultured bacterium | reverse complement strand
ACAGGTAGGATCGTCGGCAGCGTCAGATGTGTATAAGAGACAGGTGCAGCACCTGCGCCTAGTTGCTTCATGAACCCTGAATCGACAATGGACGCTTGGGGTTGACCATGTTGGTCGAGGGTAAAGATTTCCATTCTGCGGGCATCGATGGCCGGAAGAATGCGGCTGGGTGTGTTGGCCAACTCTGGACGGAGGAGCCCTCCGCGATGCCGCAGTGCCGAGAGCGGGGATGGTGCAACGAGGGGGATGTTCAGCCCTGTGCAGATGCCTTTTGCGGCCGAGGTGCCGATGCGGAGACCGGTGAAGGAACCGGGACCTTTTCCAACGGCCACTGCGGTCAATTCGCCCCTGTTCGTTCCGGTGTCCTGAAGGACCTCGTCGATGAGCACATGCAGCCGCTCGGCGTGTTGGTGACTTTGTGCAGCTTCATCGCGATGGGCGATACAGCGGCCCTCTCTTGTGGCCAATGCAACAGAGCAATTCAGGGTGGCAGTCTCCAGCAGGAGGATCATTCAATCAGTTTGTGGAAATGGACACGGAGAAGCTGCTATTGGGTCTTCTGCCCCCTTCTTTTTCTGCGGCCATTACGGCATCGCCATCTTCTAGTTTTCTGCTGAGCAAGTCGTAGGGCCCAGTGATGATCTCCGCCCCTTCGGCAAGTGGGGTCAAGAGCTCGATGTTGGCGTTGTCTTGTATTCCAGTTTCGATGTTGTGTCGGATGGCCTTTCCGTCTTCGAGAAGGAACACGCAGAGTTGACTGGGCGCAGAGACATTGGCGGTGTCTGGTCGGGTGGTGACCGCTTTGATTGGAACGGTTAGCGCTTGGTTTTTGACCTCCGTTTCGATTTCCACCGTTGCGGACATGCCAGGCCGGAATGGGGTCCAGCTGCTGTCTCTGTTGGCGATGAGGTCGCGATGCCCTTGGGTTAGGATCCTGACCTTGACACTGAAGTTGGTGACGCTTTCCAAGCTGAGTCTTGCTGAGCCACTGGCATTGAGCGCGGTGTTGCCTATTTCCGTGACCAATCCAATGAAATCTCGGTCGGTGTAGGCGTCGATTTCAATGCGGGCAGTATCCCCCAGGTCGACTTTGACAATGTCGGACTCGTTGACTTCGACGTCGACCTCCATGGCGCCGAGTTCAGACACATTCATGATGACTTCGCCTTGGAAGGAGCCGATGCCTTGCACACCCTCTCCTTCTTCTTTGACCAGGGCGGTTACCGTTCCGGATTGGGGTGACAGCAGGACCGTGCGTCGGAGGTTGTCTTCTGACTCTTTTACCGCAGCTTTAGCGCTTCGGATGTTGAAGCCTGCTGATTCGAGGCCTTGTTTGGTGGCTTCGAGATCGGCTTCGGCACTTTGAAAGGCGACTTGAGCCTGTTCGAAGTCGGCCGTGCTCATGACGCCATTTTCGTGTAGCCCTTTGTTTCTCCGAAAGGCCAGTTCAGCTGCGGAGAAAGCGGCTTGGGATTGCACCAGTCTTGCTTTGGCCGTGGCGCGGCTGGACCTTGCATTGTCCAGAGCGGCTTTCGTTTGGCTCAGTCGGCTTTCATAGATGTCCGGGTTGATCCGGGCCAGCAGTTGTCCTGCTTCCACACGGTCTCCCTCTCTGACCGGCAACTCGATCAGTTGACCGCTGACCTCCGCGCTGATTTTGACTTCTACTTCCGGTTGGATTCTGCCAGATGCGATGACCGTTTCAATCAGGCGGTTTCGCTCCACAGTATCGGTGTCGACCTGTGTGACGTCTTGCCGATTGCCGATGATGGCCGAGATGCCAGTGAGGAGGACGATGACGCCTCCGATGATCAGCAGGGTGCGTAGGCTCGAGCTCATGTTCAAAGGGAAAAGCGAAGTCCCCGTCCTGAATAGAAGTCGAGAATGGAAATTCTAAAGACCAGGTCATACCGTGACCTCAAGGCTTGCAACCGCGCTGAATCGTATCGGTTTCTGGCTTGCGTGTAGTCCACCTGGGTGGAGGCGCCCTGTTCAAATCGGATGTTGGCGTTGTCAAAGGCGAGCTTTGCAGACGATTCAGCGCGCTCGGCTGCGGCCAAAGTTTGGGTTGCATTCCGGGCGTCCCGGTGAGCGCGTTCTACGGACTGCTGCAGGGTTTGTCGGGTTTGGTCTAGGGCCACTTCTGTCTGTTCGATGCTGATTTCACTTCGGCGAACACCATTGCGTACGGACCATGCATTGAAGATGGGCACGGACAGGCTGAAGAAGAGGCTTTGGTTGACGTTGGAGGAAATCTGATCGCTGAATGGCCGCGTTCGGTATTCATTGTAGGCCAATGCGCTGGACAATACGGGCTCCAATGAGGTTTCTGTGATGCCGATCGTGAAGACCTCGAGGGTGGGATCGCCGATGGGCTCTTGGGCTGCACCGGAAAATCCGGATCCATAACTCCAACTGGCTGAAAGGCGGGGAAGGCCGACGGTCTTGGCCAGCCCAAGGCCGATCTGTTGTTGTCGGATTCGAGATTCACCAGCCTTGATTTCCGGAAAGGAGGTCAGGGCCGATTCGAGGACGCGGTTCAGGGCGGGCAGGACAGGAAAACTGTTGGTTCCGCTGATGTCGGGCCTCTCAATCTTGAAGGCTTCCGCATCGTCAGGGCTGAGGCGCATTGCTTGTGCCAATTGAAGTCGCGCCAAGGCGACATCGCCTTCAGCGGAAACTTCGGTCGATTGGTCCGCTGCGAGTTGGGCTTGGAGGTCGAGCAGGTCTGCTTCTGGTGACGCGCCGGCATCTACAAAGGCACGGATGCGCATGACCTGGGTCTCTGTGGTTTGCACATTTAGGGACGCAATATCGAGTGCATCTTCAGCAAACATGAGGCTGAGGAAGGCGCTGGCGACTTGAAGCGCCACGTCATTTCGCGTGCTTTCCAAGTCGTGCTCTGCGGAGACGCGGCGTTCTTCGGCTTGGTCTAGCCTAAGGTGGTTTGCCATGCCACCGTAGAGTGTGATGCCCGACCCGATGCCCACGGAGTTGGAGCGGATCCGTGAGGTGGCGAATTGGTTTGTGAACGGGTCGATGGTCTGTCCCCAGTTGTATCCGTGAGAAGCGCTCGCATTCAGGTTGGGGAGGAAGGCTGAGCGGGCTTCTTGGACGTCAATGTCATTGCCAGCCAGTCCAAGTTTGCCTTGTCGGACTTGTAGGTTGTTGTCCTGAGCGTGCGCAATGGCCCTGTCCAGAGACCAGATGGTGTTCTGGCTCAAGAGGGATCCACTGCAGCAGAGGAAAAGAAAGAAAAGCGGTTGGGTGAAACGAAGGGGGGAAATCCTCGACGGCATGGCGGGGGGGGCAGAAGACTGCAATTACCCCGCTAAAGTACGGTGTCCGCGCAAGCGGGAATCAATGAGGCTTTCAGTGGGAAAGAATCTCTATTTCTACTCGGCGATTGGCATCGTGTTGCCACGCATAAACAGGGTCTGGAAAGAGCAGCGCATCCGCTCCCTGACCAAGCGCTTCAAAGCGGCCTATGTCCAGGCCGTGGTGCACGAGCCAGTTGATGAGGGATTCCGCGCGACGTTTGCTGACTTTGCGATAGAAGCTTCGGTTGTGACGTTCATCGGCGCCGTTGGCGTGGCCAATGATGCGGAGGTGAACGCTGGGATTGGTGCTCAGCCAAGTCAATAGCTCTTGGGCGACGTCGATACTTTTGGGATGGATTCGCTCGCCGTTGCCTTGAAAATGAATCCCAAGAATGTCTGCCCGGAGACCAGCAGAAAGGGGCCGAAGTGCAATTCGTATTTCATGCTCCTGCAGCAGGTCTGGCCAAAAGGACTCAGCATGAAACATGTGGTTCTCCTTGTGTCCTATGATGGTGTGCCTTCTGTGGGGTGAGATCTGCAACACGGTGTCGGTCACAGAATTCCAGCGTCCTGGCCTCCGGTTTTGGTAGCCAAACAGGACCACGTCGCATGCGGCAGGTTCTCCATTTTGTTCGACAGACAGTTTGAATTGACCTGTTTTGAGAAGGGATTCGTTGGGGTCGATTGCCCTTTCGGCTTGGAACTGAGCATCCGCTGGAAGGGACAGCAAAAGGAAAATGGAAAGGGTCAGGAGGGTCAGGCAGACGTTCTGCCAACGTTGACGTGCGATGAGCTGGTCGAGCATGTATATAATTTACACATTACTCGACAAAATTCCACTTTTTAAATATTAAATACCCTATTATCCCGAGTAAAATATACGGGACCACCATGATGTACAGGATTCCTTGGTTGATTCCCCGGCCCACGGCCCCTTGTGCTGCGCTGTCTTCGGCGACCGCTTTGCACATGACACATTGTGCGTCCAGATCTCCCCAGAACCCCACCAAGAGGCCCCAAGCAATGAGCACTTGGAGGGTGGACGTGCGGCGCATCAATACGGATAGTATGGGGCAATCATGAGGTATACCACCACGCCACTGGCGGTGACATAGAGCCAAATGGGCATGGTGATCCGCGCAATCCTGCGGTGTCGGACCACGTCGCCCATGAGCCCGCGTGCATAGCTGAACAGGGCCAAGGGCACGATGGCCACGGAGAGCAGGATGTGGGTGATCAGCACACTGAAGTACACCATGCGAATGGGACCTTCTCCGCCAAACTTGGTGGATTGGGTCAGGAGGTGAAAGATGACGTAGCTCACCAGGAACAGTGCGGACAGCGTCAGTGCTGCTGTATTGAGTGAGCGGTGTCTGATGACCTTGCCTTTTCGAATCGAAACCAAGGACACGAGCAGGCAGGAAAACGCCGATGCATTGAGCAGGGCGTTGAGACGAGGCAGCCAATAGACCTTTTGTAACGTGTCGTCCGATAGTCCCTCAGCTGGCGGAATCAGGAACAAAGCCAAGACCACCAACGGGATGGCGATGCTGACGGTCCAGACGAACCGTTGAACGGCTTTTGGGTTTGCAGCGGGCGCGTTCATGGCGTGGATGTGTTTGAAGCGTCTGTTTGGGCGATGAGCCTGTATACGTCTTCTAACATCTCATCGACCTCAGAGGTTTTGGTTCCATCATACGTTCCGCGGATGTGACCTTCTTGGTCCACGATGAGCACTTGGTCCGAATGGAAAAAGCCCCCGGCTGCTGTGTCGCTGGCCAAGGCTGTAAGGAGGTATCCCTCTTGAAGCAATGGATAGAGTTCCTGCTTGGAGCCGGTCAGGAACCGCCACAATGCGGGGTCTGCTCCAACTCGGTCTGCGTATTGTCGCAAACGTTCAGGGGTGTCCCGAATGGGGTCTACCGTGTGACTCAAAATGGTCACCCGGTCGCCCAGGCCATCGATAGCGATGCGGTCGTGAACCCTCGCCAATTGGGAACTGATGACCGGACATATGGTGGGGCAGGACGTAAAGAAGGCATCCACCAACATTACTTTTCCCTTCACGTTTCGATGACTGAACTCCTGGTTGTTTTGGTCGGTGAGGGCAAATTTTGGGGTTCTGTGGTAGAGTGTGTCTGGCCGGTCGGTTTCGGATCGCATCACATCGCGCGGACCGAGGTAGGGCAGGGGTGGCATGTCAAGCCGAGCAAGATTGGCTTTTTGACCTTCTAGTTTTCTTTTTTTCAGCAGAGCGATGTCTTCCACTGCATCTGTCTCTTATACACATCTCCGAGCCCACGAGACTTCACGGAATC
>CAXHAW010000125.1:0-5667 GCA_964014525.1 uncultured bacterium | reverse complement strand
GGCACAATTGCCTACAAGATACAAATTCGTCTATAAATTTAAGCCATTCGTCTATTTTCTACCTGTTTATTGACCACGAACCGAGAGAACTTATTTCCTTGTCGTGAGGTTTGTAGATTGTCATGGAGTCCCCTGAATCACACCCCATCGAATTCCCCAAGGTTGTGCTCGTGACGGGCGCCACAGGCTTGGTCGGGACTGCATTGGTGCAACGGATTTCCCATGCACATCCAGCCACAACGATTCGAATTCTGAGCCGTTTTGGAGACCAAGTGAATCAGATTGGAGGTGTTGCGGTTGAAGGATACAACTGGAACCCCCAAGCGGGATCCCTTGATGCTGGCGTTGTTGAAGGCGTGCAATGCATTGTTCATTTGGCAGGCGAAACGGTTGCCCAGAGGTGGTCAGCCCCCATCAAAAGAAGGATACGCACGAGTAGAATTGACTCGCTTGGCCTATTGCAAAAGGCGTGCATGGATAGGAACGTTGCGCCACGCCTAGTATCGGCCAGCGCCATTGGCTGGTACCCTTCCAGTCTAGAGATTCAATCCGAAACCGATCCGCTTGGAACAGGCTTTGTCTCCGAGGTTGTCCGCGACTGGGAGGCCGCTGCCGCTGACTTTGGTGAACTGGGAGGCGGTCACGTTTCGCTCAGAATTGGTTTGGTTCTGGCCAAGAAAGGCGGCGTAATTGGGAAACTGGCTCCTCTGTATTGCTGGGGATTAGGCTCACCCCTTTCACCAGGGACGCAATGGCAAAGTTGGATTCACATCCAAGACCTTATTGGGCTCTTCCTCAGCGCAATCGACAGCCCCGATTGGCATGGCGCCTTCAATGCCGTATCGCCGTCACCCGTTCAACAGCAGGAGTTCAGTATAGGCCTTGCCTTGGCTCTCAATCGCCCTCACGTTCTGCCGTCAGTTCCCCGCATTGCCATCCGACTCTTGTTCGGAGAAGCGGCTGATGCCTTGCTCGCCTCCCACAGGGTGCTTCCCAACCGTGTTTTGGCCAAAGGGTTCCAATTCACCCATGTCGAACTGCAGGCTGCCCTCCACGACCTTCTTGACTGATACCTGGTGGGGTTCACTTGTTCCTGCTGTGATTGAGTTGGGACCATTTTTTTTCGATTTCGTGTGAACATAGTGAGTTGAATCATGTTCTTTTCATGTCCCCGAACGAGGGGTACATGATCAGTAAGGTGTTAATGATCACGTTTGATTTGTTGATGGCCCGGGTTGACGCCCGGGCCGTCTATTTCTGGTCCTTTTGTACATCCCCATTCGTATGACCCCGCTCTCTCTTTTTTGGCACCGGCGCGACCTCAGGACGCAAGACAACCGCGGCCTCTCTGCTGCATTGTCCTCTGGCCACTCCGTTCTCGGCTTCTTTTGTTTCGATAAAACCATTCTCAATCCGCTTCCGAAGCGGGATGCTCGTGTGGGATTCATTCATTCTGAATTGTCGGGATTGTCAGAAGAATATGCCGAAGCAGGAGGGCAACTTCTCGTTCGTTACGGCTCGCCTTTGGAGGCTTTGCAGACGCTGCATCATGACCTTCAGTCCGTTGGATTTGAGCTCCGGGAAATCCACACGAATCGAGATTATGCGCCCTATCCAGTTCAAAGGGACGGAGCAGTCGAGGAATGGTGCCGCTCGGTTGGCATCGGGTTTTCCCTGTGGAATGACCACGTCGTGCTTCCACCAGAAGCTGTACTCAAGGACGATGGCACGCCATACACTGTATTTACTCCCTACAGCAAAAAATGGCACAAGGTGCTTGGCGCCAGTGTAGAAGATCCGTTGTCCGAATCAGTGGTGGAACTCAAAGGGCATTGTATCGCACCACTGGTCAATGTCGCCATGCCCACACTGGAGTCGATGGGATTTGAGTCCCAGTCAGCCCATCCCGAAGGGTGGTCTGCATTCGAGAGCCGGCAGCCCAACCCTGGCGTTCTCAGGAACTATGCCGAAAGCAGGGATACCCCATCCATCATCGGAACGGCAAGGATGAGCCTTCACCTTCGCTTTGGCACCGTGTCCGTGCGCGCGTTGGCTCGCCTTGGATTCGCCCACAGCGACAAGTGGTTGACCGAACTCATCTGGCGCGAATTCTATCAAGCCATTTTGCACCATTTTCCGCACAGTGCAAAAGATGCTTTTCGGGCCAAATACGACCGGATTCCTTGGCGATACGATGAGGATCATTTCGCTGCCTGGTGCGAGGGCCGCACGGGCTACCCCATGGTGGATGCCGGCATGCGAGAACTGAATGCGACTGGCTTCATGCACAACCGTGTGAGAATGGTCGTGGCCAGTTTCCTGTGCAAGCACTTGCTTCTCGACTGGCGCCTTGGAGAGCGCTATTTTGCTGAGAAGCTGCTTGACTTCGAACTCGCATCCAACGTTGGCGGATGGCAATGGGCCTCGGGAAGCGGATGCGATGCCGCTCCATATTTCCGCGTTTTCAACCCTGCAAGCCAACTGAAAAAGTTCGACCCAACAGGCGCCTATGTTCGCCAGTGGGTCCCGGAGTGGGGGTCCCCGGATTACCCCTCCCCCATCGTGGAGCACAAGTTTGCCCGTCAGCGGGCCATCGACACCTACAAGGCAGCCCTCAGCGAAACCTAAATTGCAGACATGAGCAACGGCGATCCAACCCCTCCCCTTGGAGATGACCGTCCGCTAGAAGGGCTCCAAGTCGTAGAATTGGCATCGGTACTTGCAGGGCCACTGGTGGGGACCTTCTTGGCCGAGCTTGGGGCAAAGGTCACCAAAGTCGAGCCACCTGGACAGGGCGATGTGACCCGGAACTGGCGATTGGCCAATGAGCCTTTGGACGGTCCGAGTGCCTATTACACAGCGGCTAACGGACCGAAAAACACCGTCCGAATCAACCTCAAATCCAAAGAAGGACAGAACCAATTGTCCCGCCTGCTCGACGGAGCTGACATTCTGTTGCAGAATGCGCACCCAGACTCGCTCGCATCACTGGGTCTCAACCCTGAGGAACTCGCAACCCGACACCCAAAACTCATCCATGTGCACCTTTTGGGGTTCTTCGACCAGCCCGGTCGTGGTGGATACGATATCGTGGTGCAAGCAGAATCCGGTTTTCTCTCAATGAACGGAACACCTGATGGTATGGGATTCAGGATGCCTGTGGCCCTCATGGATGTGCTCGCAGCCCACCAAATGCGGTCCGCACTCTTGCTCGCCCTATACGAGCGCGAACGTTCAGGTTCAGGAGCCTACATCGAGACTTGGCTGGATGCCTCTGGATTGAGTGGTTTGGTCAACCGTGCAACCGAGCACCTTGTGGCTGGGCAGACGCCGAAGCCACTCGGTGCTCTGCATCCTCAGATTGCCCCCTATGGCGAGTATTTTTCTTGTCGGTGCGGTGGGGTTATTGTCACCGCCATTGGGAACGATCGGCAATTCACCGCCCTCTGCAGACTGCTCGGCACAGAAGAACTCGCCGCAGACCCGGGGTTTTCGTCCAACCCACTTCGCGTTCAGAATCGGGTGCGTTTGGCCCAAAGGCTCCAACCCTGCTTTGCTTCGCTTGACGCCCAATCCGTGATGGAACATGCCATTTTACTGGGTGTTCCCTTAGGCCGAGTGAAATCAGTTTCAGAGGCCTTGTCAGAGGGGACCGGGCAGGCCATGACAGCCGAGTTCGACCTCGAGGGCCAATCCGTTCGCCACATCCGACAAGTGGCGTTTCGCCTTCACCGCAATGGCAGACGAACCACGTAGTACTGGTTGTCAGGAATCGGCAACCTATCCGTGCGGAGCCATGGATTCAAGGTCTTCAGTGCGTTGTAGCTGACCCCTGCATGAACTGCAAATTCCGCGAGGTCATCCACTGTATCGACCAAGACCGTATCCCGGCCAGGGATTGGAGAATACCAATCTTCCGCAGCGAGCATGAAACCATGGGACTCCGGTGCTTCCATGACCTGTTTGGTGGCATACAGCCTGTAGATGTACCTCGCCGTTTCTGCGTTGAGCATCAAATCCCAGTACGCATCACCCCGTTGCTTTTCTAGCCGACGTGAAAGTCCGGACATTCCCATGTTGTAGCTGGCGGCGGCAAGAATCCAATCTCCGTAGCGCCGATGGGCTTCGTTCAAATAGGCGCATGCCGCCCTGGTTGCCTTTTCCACGTGATACCGCTCGTCCACATCTCGGTCCACCCTGAGCCCGAACTCCTTCGCTGCAGGCTCCATGAACTGCCAAAATCCGCGGGCATCCGATGGAGACACTGCATTGGCCAAACCGGATTCGATGACCGAGAGGTATTTGAAATCCACAGGGACGCCAGAGTCAACAAGAATGGGTTCGATCATAGGAAACCAACGTCCCGAGCGCTTCAACGTCAGCAGACTGCTGCTGTGTCTGAAGGTCCCTATCAGCAGTTCCTTCTCCATTCTTTCCTGCACACCGACACGTTCCATCGGCAGCCGCGTGCCCGCAAAATCCAGTCCCTCAGCAATACGCGGCGGCGTCACCCATTGGGGCAATGAGTCCGCCTGATTTCTTCTAGATTCAATTCTGGTTTGCTCGCCTGCTCCGGAAAAGACAAAGGCCAGAAGAACAAGACTGCCAGCCCCCATTGAAATGAGCCACCGAAGGGAAACTGTGCTCACCATCAAAAGGGGGATTCAAAGTCAGCAAAGGCCCCTGCCTCGGCATCCTTTGGTGACAAAAGAGGCTGTTCAATACCCCAATCGATGCCCAAATCCGGATCATTCCACCGCAAGGACCGTTCATGCTCAGGGCTGTACACATCCGTGCATTTGTAGCAGAACACCGTGTTGGGTTCCAAGGTCAAAAACCCATGCGCAAACCCCTCTGGAACCCAAAACTGCCAGCGATTCTCAGCGGTCAAAAGTGCCATCTGATGTCGGCCATAGGTGGGACTTTCACTGCGCAAATCAACCGCAACATCCACCGCGCGCCCCTTCACCACACGAACCAACTTGCCCTGCGCCCTCTCAGGGACCTGAAAGTGAAGGCCGCGAAGCACAGCTGCGCCCGAGACAGACTCGTTGTCTTGGACGAACTGAACTGGCGCTCCCAATGCCTCTTGGAAATGTGCCGCCCGCCATGTTTCGGAAAAGCGTCCGCGATCATCAAAGAACTGCCGAGGACGAATCATCAATGGCCCCTCGATGGGACCGGTCTGCACTTCCAGTGGTTGGTTCATGGGGATGGAATTCAGTTGTTGCCCACAATGCTGATGAGCGCAATGAAACTGCTGATGGTTGTCAAAAGGCTCAATACCGGCGTGACGTCTGCTAGAATTTCATTGAAGTATTGGGGAAGGGGTTCCACGTATACGATGTCCCCTGCCTGCACTGTCGTGGTGGCGTATTCAAGGCCTTCGATTGTCGATAAATCAAATTGGTGCACTGTCGGCCGGTTTGTCCCCCTGCGAATCAGCTTGACCTTTCGGGCATCGCCTCTACCCCGAATACCCCCGCTAAGGGCGAGCACCTCGAGAAGGCTCGTGTTGGGATTGACCAAGGCGACCACGGAAGCGACACCGGCCTCGCCTGGGAATACCAAGACGCGCTGGTTGGTGACCTCAATCAAGGCGAGGGGCTTGACATAATTGCTTCGGTAGGCCTCTTCGAGCTTCGTCTCGGCCTCACTAATGTTGAG
>CAXHAW010000124.1:0-5684 GCA_964014525.1 uncultured bacterium | reverse complement strand
CCACTGCTTCAGGAAAACTGACCACGCAAACCTTGCCCCGCAGCGCCTCAAGCTTATTCATCACCTCGGCGCGCATGGCCACGTTGGCGTTGTCAGCCCCCTCCTCCTGGTATGGCACCCGCGCACTGCGTGGGTAAAACAGCACCTGATGCCCCCCCTCACCGAGCAAGGTTTCCAAGTCGTTCATGAAATAGGCCGCCCGCTCCTTGTTCTCGAGAAGAAACAGGTGATCTCCCCCATTTCGCTTCACTGCTTGTGCTGCCAAAAATGCCCGCGCAGAGCCAATGAGACCCCGGGCCTCCACCTTGGCCTTTGGCGTTTCCAACGCGCTCACCACACGGCATGTCCGGGCGTCGTGGTCATAAAAAGCGAGGAGATCTTGCAGGGTCATGAAGGGCGCGAAGATAACCGCCTCACCCCCCTTCTGTTCGACTTCCTGCGGCTTGACGACCTTCGCCAAATGAACGCTTGGCCAGTGCACACCTTCCAAACTTGGGAGAACTTTCAGGAGGGGCAAGTCCTGCTTATTGACAAGCCCCGCGAGTGGACCAGTTTCGACGTGGTCAACAAAATCCGACACGCCATTCGTCACGGCGGGAGGTTTCGCAAGATCAAAGTGGGACATGCCGGAACGCTAGACCCCCTGGCCACAGGTGTCCTCGTCATCTGCACAGGCCGAATGACCAAGCGAATCAACGAGCTCACAGCCGAGGACAAAAGCTATGACGGCCACATCACGTTTGGGTCGGTCACGGACAGCCACGACTTAGAAACCGAACTCCGTCCCATCGGGGACCCAAACAGCTTGACCCTCAACAGCCTTGAGACAGCGGCGGCAAACCTCACCGGAAAAATCCAGCAAATGCCCCCCATGTACAGCGCAAAAAAAGTAAATGGACAAAAGGCTTACATCGCTGCCAGAAAAGGGAAAGACATCGCGCTGCGCAAGGCAGAAGTAACCGTTCACCGGTTCGATATCACCAGCTGGTCCTGCCCGATTATGGACTTTGACATCCGCTGTTCCAAAGGCACCTACATCCGTTCGCTTGCCAGAGATCTAGGAAACGCCACAAAAGCTGGCGCCCACTTGTCCTCGCTGAGACGCACGGCCAGCGGCGATTTCCAACTGAACGACTGCTGGTCCATCGAAGAATTTCTCACCAGATTGGGCGCACTGCCCACCCCTTTGCCAAAGACAGACTGACCCCATTCAAAAGCCCGAATTCACAGGCGCTTGAACCCCGCCGGGGCTTTCCCTAACTTCGCCGGCCTTAATCCTATGTTGAGATGAGCGTAGAGCGCATGAAACTCAGTCAGTTCAAGTTCGATGTCCCCCAGGACCTCGTGGCACAATACCCGCTCGACAATCGGGATGAAAGCCGCATGATGGTGGTCCACAAGGACACGGGCGAAATCGAACACAAACATTTTCGTGACATCATCGACTACTTTGATGAAGGAGACGTGATGGTCATGAATGACACCCGTGTCTTCCCAGCCCGCATGTACGGGAACAAGGAAAAGACAGGGGCCGTTATCGAGGTGTTCCTTCTCCGCGAACTGAACCGCGAGTCTCTGTTGTGGGACGTGCTTGTGGACCCTGCCCGAAAGATTCGAATCGGAAACAAGCTCTACTTCGGAGAAAATGAGGACTTGGTGGCAGAGGTGATTGACAACACCACAAGCCGGGGACGCACATTGCGCTTCCTCTTTGACGGTTCCCATGAAGAGTTCCGTCAGAAAATCTTCGCATTGGGTGAGACCCCTCTCCCCAAGTACATCGACCGCGATGTGGAGCCAGAAGATGCCGAACGCTTCCAGACCATCTACGCAAAACACGAAGGCGCGGTCGCAGTCCCCACCGCCGGGCTCCACATGAGCAAGCAGCTCATGAAGCGTTTCGAGATCAAAGGGATCGACACCGCATACCTAACACTGCACATCGGTTTGGGGACCTTCAGAGAGGTAGAGGTGGAAGACCTGACAAAGCACAAGGTGGACAGCGAGCAACTCATCATCCCACAGGATTGTGTGGAGGTGGTCAACCGCAGCATCAACCGCGGTGGAAAGGTTGTTGCGGTGGGCACTTCGGTAGTGCGTGCTATGGAAAGTACACACAGCACGATGCGCCAGCTCAAGACCTACGATGGGTGGACCTCCCGGTATATTTTCCCTCCATATAGGTTCAAGTTGGCCGATGCGCTGGTGACCAATTTCCACACACCCCAGTCCACTTTGCTCATGCTCACTTCCGCCTTCGGTGGATACGACTTGATCATGGAAGCGTATCAAACGGCCATGAAAGAGAAATACCGCCTGCACGCCTACGGCGATGCCTTGCTGGTCATTTGAACTGCAGTTCGAGGACATTCCCGAAAACGAAAAAGCCGCCCCAAATGGAGCGGCTTTTTCGTTTGAACGAGGGCGTCCTATAGCGCAGTCTCAACCGACCCGCTTAATGGAACAGCCCACCGCCTTGGTTATCGCTGGCTTGATTTTCTTTCCAGAGATCATGCGGGTCATGGCCTCTTCGAGGTACCGTTCGGTCACCTCATCCGAAGCGTTCCCGTTGTCATCAATGGATCCGCGGTACACCAACCGGAATTCTGAATCCAACAAAAACACGTGTGGCGTGGTCCTGGCTCCAAAACCGTCGGCCAATTTGTGTCCCTCATCCACCACGTAAGGCGCGATGTATCCAGCGGCACGAGCATGTTTCTTCATCTCCTCCAAACTGTCATCTCCCTTTCGCTTGGCCTCATTGGAATTCACAAGCACGGATCCAATTCCAAGCTCACGCGCAGCGGCAATCACCCCGTTGTAACGGCCTTCCCAACCCTCACTTCTGCCCTCGCGACCCACAACAAATGGACAGGTGTTGCACGTGAAAATGACGAGTACGCCATTCTTTCCAGCCAAGTCAATTAAGCTCCAACTCTGACCATCAACGTTGGTCATTTTGAAGTCGACAAGCGGTGGTTTAACACCAATGGCCAGCTCCTCTTGGGCAACAGCTGAGTTGGTCAAACCGAACATAAGGCCGCCCATACAGACGGCAAGGGAGAGTGTACGAAGCATGTTTTCTTGTATTCAGGTGTTAAGGTAACCCGCAGTTGGACCTGTGGGTTCCCAAAAAAGTGTCCGCATCAAAGCGGCATATTGCCATGCTTCCTGCGCGGCCGGCGAACGGCTTTATTTTCGAGCATGGCGAATCCCTTGAGGAGTCGATTCCGCGTGTTAGACGGCACGATGACCTCGTCCACATAGCCCCGGGCCGCTGCGCGATAGGGGTGTGCAAAGAGCGCCGCATACTCCGCCTCCTTTTCGGCAAGCTTTGCAGAAGGGTCCTCCGCAGAAGCAATGTCCTTCCTGAAAATTATCTCAGCGGCACCCTTGGCCCCCATCACAGCAATCTCCGCGGTAGGCCAAGCAAAATTCAAATCAGCCCCAATGTGCTTGGAGTTCATTACGTCATAAGCGCCTCCGTAAGCCTTCCGGGTGATAACCGTAATGCGCGGTACGGTGGCCTCGCTGAACGCATAGAGCAACTTGGCACCGTTCGTGATGATGCCATTCCACTCCTGGTCCGTGCCGGGCAAGAAGCCGGGCACATCCTCCAAAACGAGAAGCGGCACATTGAACGCATCGCAAGTCCGGACAAACCGAGCAGCTTTGGTGGACGCCCCAATGTCCAAAACCCCGGCAAGGACCGCAGGCTGGTTGGCCACCACACCAATTGACCGCCCCCCCATTCGACAAAAACCCACGACGATGTTGGCTGCATAATCCGGCTGGATTTCCAAAAACTCGCCGCCATCCACCAGTTCCTTGACAACGTCTCGCACGTCATAAGGCTGCTGTGCATTCTCCGGGATGATGGTGTCCAAAACCGGCCTCGCTTCATCCCCCTCCGCATACGGCTGAGAAACAGGTGTCTCCTCACAATTTTGCGGGAGGTACCCCAATAAATCCTTGATTCGATCAATTGCCGCCACCTCGTGAGGCTCAGTCAGATGAGCAACTCCGCTCTTTGCAGCATGGGTCCGCGCCCCACCCAACTCTTCGGCTGTCACCTCCTCATGGGTGACCGTCTTGACCACGTTGGGCCCGGTCACAAACATGTAGCTCGTGCCCTCGGTCATCAAAATGAAATCGGTCAGTGCGGGACTGTAAACCGCCCCTCCCGCACAAGGGCCAAGAATCGCACTGATCTGCGGCACCACACCACTGGCCTGCACATTGCGATGAAAAATATCGGCATAACCTCCAAGGGAAACCACCCCTTCTTGGATCCTCGCGCCCCCGGAGTCATTGAGCCCGATCACCGGTGCACCATTGTCCAAAGCCAAGTCCATCACACGGCAGATCTTCTCGGCATGCGCCTCAGCCAAAGAGCCGCCGAGAACAGTGAAGTCCTGACTAAACACGTAAACAAGGCGGCCCTGTACCGTTCCATACCCTGTCACCACGCCATCGCCGAGAAAGTGCTTTTTATCCAAGCCAAACAAGTTGGAGCGGTGCGTGACCAACATGCCCAGCTCTTCAAAGCTGCCCGGATCCAACAACAAATCAATGCGCTCTCGCGCCGACAACTTACCCTTTGCATGCTGGGTCTCCATGCGATCTGCGCCGCCGCCCTGACGGGCTTTCTCCTTCATTGCCGCGAGGCGTTCAAGCGGATTCTCGTGTCCTTCTGCCATGCCCCGAAACTACTGCGGAAGAAGGAAGGGCCGGATGTGAAGAGCACCTTGCAGACGGACGACTTGCGGTCCGGTCGCGGTGTACCTTTGCAAAGCAGACCCGGCACCTCCGGTCGCACATAAACACATGCACCGTTCCCACACCTGCGGCGAACTCCGCCCCGACCACATCGGACAAACCGTCATCCTGAGCGGATGGGTCCAGCGGGCCCGCAACCTCGGCGGCCTCACCTTCGTCGACCTACGTGACCGCTACGGCATCACACAGCTCGCGTTCAACATGGACAGCGACGCCGACCTCTGCGGCCAAGCTCGAAAACTGGGCCGTGAGTTCGTGATCAAGGCCACTGGCCTGGTCTGCGAGCGCGAGTCCAAGAACATGCAAATCCCGACCGGAGAGATCGAGATTCAAGTTCAAAACCTGACCATTCTCAACGCAGCAGACACCCCGCCCTTCACAATCGAAGACGACACCGATGGAGGGGATGACCTGCGCATGCAATACCGTTATCTGGATTTGCGCCGAGGCCCGGTCCAACGGAACCTGTTCCTCCGCCACCGCATCAACATCGAGACCCGGAAGTACCTCGACAGCATCGACTTCATCGACGTAGAAACGCCGGTTCTCATCAAATCCACACCAGAGGGCGCGCGGGACTTTGTGGTGCCAAGTCGGATGAACCCCGGACAATTCTACGCCCTTCCCCAAAGCCCCCAAACCTTCAAGCAACTCTTGATGGTCAGCGGTTTTGACAAGTACTATCAAATCGTCAAGTGCTTCCGGGATGAAGACCTGCGCGCCGACCGCCAACCGGAGTTCACCCAAGTGGACTGCGAAATGAGCTTCGTCGAACAGGAGGACATCCTGAACACCTTCGAGGGGTTGGTCCGCCACCTGTTCAAAACTGTCCTCGACAGGGAAATCGGGGACTTTCCGCGCATGACCTATGACGAGGCCATGGAGAAGTACCTGTCTCTTATACA
>CAXHAW010000123.1:0-5711 GCA_964014525.1 uncultured bacterium | reverse complement strand
CGACGAGGCCAAGGAAGAGTATATCGATGCCCTGAACCGGGTTCGCAAAATTTCCAGACAGGTCACTTGTCTAGAATATCTCGGGCTCATTTCCACTGAGCAAGACCTAGTCGATGATGCCGAGCAATACTTGAATCGCGCCCTTCTGCTCGATGCTGAGCGAAAGGCATCCTATCGAAGGGAGGCTTATCTCATCTCCAAATTGGGCAAGGTGCTCATCGCCAAAGGGAAAGCGGAGCGGGCCTTTTCCATGTGTGACTCCATGCGCATCCAAGTGGAAAATGATGCCGGATTCAGCAACTTCAAGCGGGCCACCCGACTTGTCGACTGTTGGGACTGTATCGAGGAGGCCCAAACCGAGCTCGGCCAAGAACATGCGGCCCTTCAATCTCGAGACACGAGGGACAGTTGCAAAGAGGCGCATGAGCGCATCACCATGGAGTCCAGTGAGGACGGTCTTCAGGTCCTCGAGTGGGAAAACCGCAGAAAGCAGCGAATGCAGGAAAACCAATACCGCCTGCAGGAAGAACGCCAGAACTACCTCTACGCCATCGTGGCCCTCCTCATTGGGTTCGCGATGTTCATTACCTACCGCTATCGGTTTACCCAGCGCCAAAGCCGCCTGATTTCCACACAGCGACAACAATTGGCAGACCGACAGCGGGAACTGATCAAGGCCAATTCTGATCTCGAAATCGCGCTCAACCATAAGGCCGTGTTCCTCTCCAACATGTCCCACGAAATCCGAACGCCCCTCAATGCCATTGTTGGCATGTCCAACCTTGCGACCAAGGAGGACATGACAAGCGGAGCCAAGAAGTACCTCCGCAACATTGTGATCGCATCATCCAACCTGATTGACATCGTCAATGACATCCTTGACTTTTCGAAGCTCGAGGCAGGTAAATTGGAAATCGCAGAAGAGCCGTTTTCTGTCGCCGATGCACTGGAAGTCGCGGAAAATGTCATGCGCATTTCCGCAGAACAAAAGGGCTTGGCCTTTACCGTGGACGCATCAAGAGACCTGCCGTCCCACTTGATTGGCGATTCAAGCCGCCTCAACCAGGTGCTCATCAACCTGATTGGAAACGCAATCAAATTCACACTAGAAGGCGGCGTCACTTTGGGCGCAGAAATTGGGCCCTTGCCCGTGCTCCCTAGCTGGTGCCCACCTCCAACAAAGGCACATGACAATTGGTTTGTGATTCGGGTCAAAGACACCGGCATCGGAATCCCAGACGACAAGCAGGAGAAAATTTTTGAGAGCTTCAACCAAGGAGACCAACTCAAGACCCGAAAGTTCGGCGGCACAGGTTTGGGCCTCAGTATTTCCAAGCAAATCGTGGAACTGCAAGGCGGGGTCATTTGGGTAGAGAGTGTAGAAGAGGAAGGCTCCACCTTTTGCTTCGCATTGCCGGCCATGCGCGCAGATGGCATCACCGATGATGTGGATATCGCCGGTGCCCATGAAGAAATTGGTCCAATCCGGATTCTCATCGCCGAGGACAACCCGTTCAATGTGATTGTCACCGAGGACACCCTGAAATCGGAATTGAAAGAGGTGACCATCGGCAAAGCAGCAGACGGAAAGGTGGCCTTTGAAAAGGTGAGAGACGAAGTGTGGGACTTGGTCCTGATGGACATCCACATGCCCGAAATGAGTGGCCTAGAGGCCACAGCCGCGATTCGCAAATTGCCCGATGCAGAGAAGGCCCGCACCCTCATCGTTGCGATGACGGCCAGCGTCCTGCGCGAGGAGACCGACAACTATATGCGGCATGGCATGGACGGCTTTGTTCCCAAACCGTTTCAAGCCGACCAGTTAAAGAGCGAAATCTTCCGGCTTCAGCGGACCCGACAAAAGGGGGCCGTATCCAATAAGCCTGCCCTGCCCCCACTCAAGGTGCTCATCGCCGAAGACAACCCATTTAATGTCATTGTGGCCGAAGACACCCTGCGGTCCGAGCTGAAAGAGGTGACCATCGGAAAGGCCAAAAATGGAAAAGTGGCCTTAGAGATGGTCCGGGATGGCGACTGGGACATCGTGCTGATGGACATTGCCATGCCTGAAATGACCGGAATCGAGGCCACCATAGCCGTTCGCAAGCTAACCGACCCGACCAAAGCGGAAACCACCATCATCGCGATGACGGCCAGTGTGCTCAAGGAAGACACCGATCACTATCTCAAGCAAGGCATGAATGGCTTTGTCCCCAAACCCTTCAAGGTGGACCAGCTCATGAATGAAATCGAAAGGGCCCACTTCTCAAGAAAAAAGTAGGCCTCTTCGGTACCCGCCACGACATGTGATCGGGAATTCAGTTTGTGACAAAAAGCGCCACGCCCACAAGCGTAACGAGCCAGCCCAGCGCCAAGGACCAGCTGATTCGCTGGTTGCGCTTTTCATTGCTGCGAAGCACTTGCAAGTCGTAGACCTTGTCCAAGGACGTCTTTACCAAAGCAAAAGCAGCATTCGACTTGACGATGTAGTCGTCAGCTCCATTTTTTAGGGACTCTACGGCCACTTCCAGACTGTCTTGTCCACTAAAGAAGATGACATGGGTCTGGGGGCTTCTCTCCTTCAGAGCCTCAAGCACTTCCAGTCCATTGATCTCTCCTCCTCCACTCAGGTCAAAGTCGAGAACCACTGCCCGCTCGTCGAATCGATCGAGAGAATCGAGGAACGTCTCCCCGTCGTGATACTTGTCCACATGGCTGTAGCCATTGCGGATAAGGAAGTCGCGGAGAAGCTCCGTGTTTGGGATGTCGTCGTCGACGAGGGCAATCTTGAGGTGCTTGCTCATTTCAACAGGTCTTGCAGGTTCTGAATCAAAAAAGAGAGGCGGTCACAGGTCGTGTCAAGGTCAGATTGGGAAATGCTTCCTCCCGATTTGATGGTCTGCTCATGGGCACTCATCATGGCGTGGGCATCGGCGGCTCCGATGGTCTGAACCTGGCTTTTCAACTTGTGTAGAATCGCCCGGATGGCTTCTTGGCCGGACCCAATGTCCGCTCCCCGGAGGTTGACCAGTTCAGGCTCGAGGGTGTCGAGGAACAGCCGGATGTCGTACTTCTTCTTTTCCGGGTCTCCGGCGCTCAGTCGGTCGATAATCTCCATGACGGTCAGTGCCGAATATACCGCATCCCGGCCATCCATCCGCGGGCTCAGAACGAGGCAGTGGCAACCTGTGGCGGCGGGAACAACCAAGTCAACTGCAGGCCGTGATTGAATACACGATAATCAGACAATCCAATCACGATGCCATCGTAGCCGAGTCGATAGGCCACCTCCAAACCCGCCCCCGCGTCCAAGTATGCCTCGGCTCCCAAGCGGACGTAGGCTCCATAGCCAATCCCCCACGTGAGATCGGGTGTGCCTCCGTTGAACACCTGCCCACCCCGCGGGACAATCATATCAAACGTGTTTTGCTCCACTTCGATGTAATGATCGCGAATCCTGGTTGCAGTCAGGCTGCCTCCCAGTTCAAAAATCCAACTGGCGCTTCGGTCAATCGGACTGGCTGTTCGATAGCCCAGATTGAATTGCATGCGATCCTCTGATGCGAAAATGCCGAAATCCCGCAGGTCTGTCGAACCTTGGCCTTGGTCGGGCAATTGGCCTGTATTCAATTGCCAGGCACCCCGGCTTTTCAGTCTCCAAACGTCCATGTCCAGGACAATGGCATTCTCAAGATTGAACCGCTGCATAACGCGCAGACCAAAGCCAAAACTGATGTCATAGCGCTGATCAATTGGGTAAGACGCCACCGACATGGCCCCTGCGTCTGCAATGCCGAGACTTTGGGCAATTTGATTGCGCACTGAATTCCCAGTGCCACCGGCCAAGCTGTTCCAATCCAGTCGCTCTGGAATGCTAATCAACTCCCTGAACACATCACCAAGATCCGAAAGCCCTGTCCCATTGTAAAAAACACTGGACGCTCCGCCGGGCTTTGCAACGTTGATGTTCATTCCGAAATGCAGCTTTTTGGGGCGTTCAAAATCCCCAAGCAGATCACTGTCGTCGTAAGGTTCATAGTTGAACACCTGAGCGCTGAGCGCTCCGGGCATCCAAAACACCAGTACGGCGACCCTCCATGCCATCAAACTCCTTTTCATGGTAGAAATTTAGCACCGTACTTCCACGGTGGACCGATTTATGTCCTTGGCCCCATGACTGCCTCCTCAAATACCACGTTTGCCATTGTCGATATCGAGACCAATGGAGGTGCCCCCACAGGGGATAACATCACCGAGGTTGCCGCTATCCTGCATGATGGTCGGCGTGAGCTGAGCCGCTGGGTCCGCCTTGTGCGGCCTGCGCGCCCTATACCAGCGGGCATTGTCAGACTCACGG
Source organism: uncultured bacterium (assembly GCA_964014525.1). GTDB lineage: Bacteria > Bacteroidota > Bacteroidia > Flavobacteriales_D > Sanyastnellaceae > UBA8752. The sequence goes on along the minus strand of CAXHAW010000123.1, from coordinate 1,354 downwards.
GCATTGACGACTCCATGGTATCCGACGCGCCCGAGTTCAACCAGCTTGCAGCGGACCTCCACGCCTTTCTGGGCGACGCCGTGTTCGTGGCACACAACGTGTCCTTTGACCTGAAACACCTGCAAGCGGGATTCAAGACCGCCGGCTTGCACTACAACCCCCGGCGATTGTGCACAGTAAGGATGTCCCGAAAATGGTTGGATGGCCCCAAACGATACAGCCTGGGGGCACTGTGCGACTTTTTGGGGATCGACAACGAAGCACACCACAGGGCGTGGGGCGATGCCACGGCCACTGCGCAACTTTTCGCCATTCTTTGGCAGGACCACGCGGCGTCCATCAAAATTGAGTTCGGACGTGGTGGCGGGACATCGTGGTGGCCCCCTCACCTGCCACCGGACGCTTTGGCGGACATTCCCAGCTCCCCGGGTGTCTATCGCTTTCTGGATTCTGCAGGCAAATTGATTTACATCGGAATGAGCCGAAATCTGGCCACCCGGGTTCGACAGCACTTCAACGGAAGCGGAAGTGAATCCCGGTCTCAGAAGCTCAGACGCTTGGTCCACAAAATCACATGGGAGGAAACCGGCTCAGAATGCATGGCGGCCATCTTAGAAGATGTGCTGATTCGACGACATCATCCTCCTCTAAATAGAGCGCAAAAAGTGGTGGGCCGGGGGTGGTCAGTGGACACCTTTCGCTGCCGATTGGACATTGTTCGACTCACCCTAAACAAGGGGGGCTCCGCCACCTCTCTCATGCGATTCCGCAGCCGATCTGAGGGAGAAAACTGGCTCCGGCGAGAGACGGAAGCGGCCGGGTTGAATTCCGCTTGGTCGGGCTTACCCGGCACTGCTTGGAGCGAGGGCTGGATCGACAACCTCGCATCACGAGCCCTGCACAACGCGAGGGCAGAGGCCTGGCTCGAGGGCCTTAGGGCCTCAAGACAAGCACAAAAAGCACAAGATCTGATTGACCTGCCTTACACCCCCAATGGGACAAGGCCCCAAATCAAATTGGAGGATGGTCGATTCCGCGCCTACCGGTTCAATGGACCACAGAAAGCAGCCGAATGGATTTCCGATGCGGGCTCATCTCGCATTGATTCCATCCTTGACCGGCATTTTACTGCAGGGTCCGACCTCAGTTGAGGTGAACCTCGCCGCCCAATGAAGCGGAGCCAGAGGAGGTTGTCCGCACATGATTCAAAACCCCTTCAATGGCACGGGCCGGGGCGGACCATCGGTCGATGGAGGGAGCAGAAGAAGAAGAAGAAAAGATCGGGTTAGGGGTAAGCTCTTCCATTCGCAATGGTTTTTGTGTGATCCGCGAGGCGGTCGGGGTAGAAACGCAG
>CAXHAW010000122.1:0-5751 GCA_964014525.1 uncultured bacterium | reverse complement strand
CTACACAGGTAGGATCGTCGGCAGCGTCAGATGTGTATAAGAGACAGCCGGTTTGTGTCTCTGGCGCCCGCCCGGGTGCTGGTGACCGGCCGAATCAAGCATTTCACGAGTGCGTTTGGGGAGCACGTGATCGCAGAAGAAGTGGAGGGCGCCATGGCAAAGGCGGCTGCGAATTTGGGCGCCCAGATTGTGGAATTTCATGTCGCGCCTGAGGTGAATCCGGAAAGCGGATTGCCATACCACGAGTGGCTCGTCGAGTTTGCTCAGGTGCCTGAAGACCCAGACGCATTTGCTTTGACGCTGGATGCTGAATTGCAAGAGCGGAACCCCTATTATCGAGATTTGATTTCCGGTTCGGTGTTGCGCACGGCGGTATTGAAAGTGCTTCCGCCAGGGGCGTTTCACAACGCCATGGCCCGCAGGGGCAAACTCGGGGGGCAGAACAAGGTGCCGCGTTTGGCCAATGACCGAACGATGGCCGAGGAATTGAAGCGCCATGAAGGATAGGAAGACCCACATCGTCGGTGTGGTGGGAGGCAGTGCCTCCGGCAAGGGAACCGTGGTCCAGAGGCTGTTGGACCACTATGGTGACCGGGCCGCGGTGCTGCGCATGGATGACTACTATCGCCCCATCGGAGAGGTTCCTCGGGACGGGGACGGGGAGCCCAATTTTGATGTGCCCGCTGCGCTTGCTTTGGACCGTTTGGCGGAGAATTTAGACCAGTTGCGGTCAGGTGTGGATTTGCACATCGACAGCTACACATTCAATCAGCCCGGCGTATTGCCAGCGCCCCTGCACATTCCCGCGCGGGCCCTTGTTTTCCTCGATGGACTCTTCATGCTGCACGACATGCAGGTGCGGTCCCGACTGGACCTTTCCTTGCTGGTGCACGCCACGCCGGAGCGCAGACTGGCGCGCCGAATGTTGCGGGACCAAGCGGAGCGCAGCCTGACCCCAGACATCATCCAGTACCAGTGGGATCGCCATGTCCGTCCCGGAGACATTGCCTACCTCGAACCAGTTCAACACCTTGCTGATGTGGTCGTGGACAATGACCAAGACACCCCAATTGATTTGTCGCCGGCTCTGGTTGCCATTGACACCTTACTCAACCCTTGACCATGAAGTTTTTTACGCTGCCCACTTGCAAGACCTGCCAACGCATTGACGCGGACCTCCAACCCGCCGCCTGTGGCGCGGAAATTCGGGACATCAAGTCGGTCGGGGTGACCGCGGAAGAGGTGGATGCCATGCGCGCCCATGCGGGCAGTTACGAGGCGCTGTTCAGTCGCCGCGCCATGAAATTCCGGTCCATGGGCCTGGCAGACATGGACTTGGGCGAAGATGACTACCGGAAGCTCATCATCGACGAGTATACATTTTTGAAGCGCCCGGTGCTGTTGACCGAGGATGCCGTGTTTGCGGGGTCCGCAAAGGCGGCTGTGGAAGGAGCCCGAGTGGCCTTGAAAGGTTGAGCGCGATTCGGCTTTGATTTCCTTGCTGTGAAGCGTCTCCTTGCCCATTTGGCTCTGTTTGTTGTCGCCCTGATTTACGGGGGGAATTACCTCGTTGCAAAGGGGTTGATGCCCGATTTGGTGGGGCCGAGTGGCTTCATTGTTCTTCGCGTGACGGGGGCCTTGTTTCTGTTTGGAATTCTGCTCTTTGCGAGGCCTGAACGCGTGGATCGGGCCGATTTGCCGCGGATGGCATTTTGCGGATTGACCGGTGTGGGCATCAACATGCTGCTTTTTTTTAATGGCCTCAGCATGACCAGCCCGGTGAACGCGAGTCTCATCATGACGGTCAACCCCATTCTCGTTTTGTTGGCCAGTGCGGTGATGTTGGGGCAACCCATTGTGAAGCAACGGTTGGCCGGTGTCATTTTAGGCGGGATTGGTGCTGCAGCCATTTTGATTTGGAGCAGCGCTGGAATCAAGGTTCATGCGACTTGGCAGGGAGACTTGATGATCCTGCTCAACGCGACCAGCTATGCATTTTACCTCGTGGCGGTCAAGCCGCTCATGGCCAAATACCGCCCCTTGACCGTCATTGCTTGGGTCTTCATTTTTGGTTGGGTGCTCACCACGCCCATTGGATGGAGCCAAGCGGCGGAGATCGACTGGTCGCTGTTTGGTCAGCGGGAGTGGGCCGGCGTGCTGTATGTGGTGCTGGCGACCACCTTTTTCGTCTATCTCCTCAATGTCTTTGCACTGCAGGAGTTGCCCCCTACTGTGGTCAGTGTCTATATCTATTTGCAGCCCTTGATTGCGGTGTTATTGAGCATGGCCCAGGCCAAATGGGGAGGGACAGATTACATGGTCGATGCTGGTTGGCCCCTGTTGGCTTTTGGGTCGCTGATCTTTCTCGGGGTGTATCTCGTGGGCAAGCCGATTCAGCAGTCCACGGCCAAGGCGTAATTTGAGGCCATGTCGATTGCCAAGCCCTTCAACCTCAATGCCTGGATCGAGGAGCACCGAGATCTGCTCAAGCCTCCGGTGGGCAACAAGAACCTGTACGTGGAGAGTGGGGATTACATCGTCATGATTGTGGCGGGCCCCAATGCGCGCAAGGATTACCATTACAACGAGACCGAAGAGCTGTTTTACCAGCTCGAGGGAAACATCACGGTCCGCATTCAGGAGGATGGCAAAGCCGTGGACATGAAGTTGGGTCCCGGAGACATGTACCTGCACCCTGCCAAGGTGCCGCACAGCCCCATGAGGGAGGCGGGGTCTTTGGGCCTTGTGATTGAGAGAAAGCGCGCGGACAGTGACATGCAGGACGGGTTGCTTTGGTTCTGTGACGGTTGCAATCACAAGTTGCACGAGACGTATTTCGAATTGAGGAACATCGAGAAGGACTTTTTGCCTCGCTTCCGTGAGTTTTACGGCAGTGAGGCCATGCGGACTTGCAATGTTTGCGGGGAGGTCCTGCCCGCAGACCCTCGGTTTGTCGATGCCGATTGACGTGCAACCTTGGGCCTGTTTTTTTGGTTTTTAATCTGCTTCTCTTCGATTCTATGCGTGCGATTTTTTTGAGTTTGACCCTGCTGATGGCGGCATTTGCGACTGCCCAGCCCGTTCTGGTGGATGGCGATGTTTGTCTGGACATCGAGGTGGTGGCGATCCACACCGACGGTGCCCTTGAGGGTATGACGACCTATCGGTTGTATGTCACCTTGCCTGGGCCTGACGACATTGTGACCACGGTCTTTGGGGATCAGGAGCACCCGACCACCATTTGGACGTCTACCGAGTGGTATCAGGACGAGAATGGGAGTCAGTTTCCCTGTGCGAACAGTCCGCTTTTGTTCACGCTTTTCCCCGACTTGGAGTATGACAGTTGGTTGACCATAGGTGTTGACGGTCCTCAAGACCCTTCATCGGGCGAGACGTGTCCCCAGTTGGTCATGAGCACCGGCAGTCCGTTTGCAACGGAGTTTGAGAACGGGTTGGGCTTTGCCATTGACGATGCCATTGGCAGCGCTTGGTTTGTTCTTCCGACGTATTCCAATGGTCTGCCCGATGAGGACGGGCGGGTGTTGCTGGCCCAGTTGACCACGGATGGCGACCTCGACGGGGTGCTGTATCTGCAAATTCTTCCCGCAGGAAATGGGTTGCTCGCTGAAGTCGTTGAGTTGCCATTTTATGGCGCATGTGATGGGTTGGACTTGGAGCAGTGTCCAGATGAAATTGAATCCGTGGACTCCGGTGGCTGCGTCTGGGAATTTGAGGTGGGTGATTTTCAAGTCGGTGAGTCTGCCACCTGGTCTTTTGGCGATGACGTTGTCCAAGGGGGCCACTATGCTGAATACGCATTCGGTGGTGATGGTGAATTTCCTGTGTCGGTGGCCTATTCCTCGAACTACTGTCCACAAGGGGTGACGCTCATGACCATCGTGGATGTAGGGGGATGCGATGGGTTGGATTGTGGACTGGAACTCGATGTTCAATTGGTGGACAATGACAGCGTGATCATGGTGATTCCGACGGGCTATCCCGAGGGCGTTGAGCTTGTGTTCACCTTGAATGGGGAGCTGTTTCAGGAAGGAGGGAGCGCCATCACATTGCCTTATGGAACGGGGTCTGCGCCTTGGGAGTTGTGTGTGGGGTACGTGTCAGACGGTTGTCCGGAAGGCGTGGCCGTTTGCACTGGATCGTCCGACCCTGAATCGGGATGCCTTCAGGATACAGGTTGTCCGGATCAGATTTGGGTGGAGGACGCCATTGACATGGCTGCGGGTGGATTTCTTACTTCTGGGTGTGACCAGGGGTTCAGCATCTGTGAGTTCTCCGATGCAGGGAGCGTGTTTTGGACTTTTGGAGACAGTGCTGAAGCACAGGGGAGCGAGGTTGAATATGTCTACCTAGGAGACGGGGTCTATGATGCCTGTGTGACGTATGTCAGTCCCACCTGTCCCGACACGAGTATTCTGTGCACCACAGTGGAGGTTTACGGTTGCTCGTGTCTCGATGAGGATGAGGCGGAATTGGCCTGGTTTCCAAACGAAGATGCCCCCTGTTCTGGCACCTTGTGGATTGAAATGATGCAGCCAGAAGATTATAGCATCTTCTGGGATTTTGGAGACGGCTTGACCTCCACGGGGACTTGGTTTGGAACCGAGCATCAATATGCAGAGTCAGGCACCTATGAGGCGTGTGCTACGGTATTCAGTCCGGGGTGTCCTGGAGGGGCCACTTTCTGTATGTCGGTTGTAATCGATGGATGCGAAGCCCCTTGCGAACCTGTGGTCATTACCGTCAACCCTGACAGCGCAACCTCAGGGCTTTTTGAATGGTCTGTGTTGTCTGAAGGGTGGTCAGACCAGGGGAACATGTTCTCCATTTCCCCGTCAAATGCGGATGTTTTGGAGTTCGGCTTGTGTCTGCCTGATGGGTGCTATGATGTGCAAATTGCACCTTACGGAGACAACGAATCTGGCGTCGGTTTGGATGTGGGTTTGGAAACGCCCGGTGGCGGTCTTGTGTATTTTGAAGAAGGCCCTTCTTTGGCCCCGGATGGGACGCAAATGTTCTCGTTTGGTGTTGGAGAAACGGGCTGTGAGCCTGAACCCTTGGCGTGCAGTTTGGACATCGAGGCGGTCTTGGAATCCGATGGCAGTTGGACCTTGACTGCTGTGACGGACTCTATCCAAGGCGAGAATTTCACGTGGTTTCTTTCCGATGGGTCAACCCTCAATGGTCAGGCAGTCAACCATGTTTTTGCTGTTGGATCCGAATTTGAAACGGCCTGTGTGACGGCAGCGTTCTGGGATTGCGAAGAGGTACTCAGCCAGTGCGTTGACCTGGTGAATCAAGGGGATTGCGAAGAGGTGGAAGTGACATTGGATGGTGAGACCCTCGCCGAATTGATGCCCGGCCTCTCCATGGCGTGGAACCTGTACGGTGGCGCGTTTGATCTCGGCGGCGCGTTGGCTTTGGATCCGGTGGTTGGAGACGTGGGAAGCCTTGTCCTCTGCTTGCCTGAGGGGTGCTATGGGATGTCCTTTGAATTTGAAAATGGGGCGGCTTTGGATGGATTGCCCGGCATGGCGCTTTCCCTTTTTGTTGGTGAGGAGGAAGAGTTGACGGTTGACTTGGTCACCTTGGAAGGGTTGATCGAGCTGGAATTCGGGGTGATGACCGACTGTGGGAATGCAGTTCTGGAAACAAGAGCCCCCATGGGCGGGCTACAAATGCACCCGAACCCGGTTGCATCGCGGCTCTTTGTGACTTGGCCTGAGGCGGTAC
>CAXHAW010000121.1:0-5789 GCA_964014525.1 uncultured bacterium | reverse complement strand
GCACTCAATTCAAAGAAGTCCTCTCCGTTGGCTTCTCCTATTCCCTCTGAGGGGTGTTGCATGGTCTCGGGCGCGTATTTTCGTCGAGATGAAAGCCATGGTTTTCCCCGGTCAAGGGGCGCAATTCCCCGGAATGGGGCAGGATCTACACGAGGCTCACGGTTTCGCTCGTGACCGCTTCTCGCAAGCTGCCGACGTGCTCGGCTTCGACATTGCCGATGTGATGTTCAAAGGGTCCGATGAGGACCTCAAACAAACCAAGGTGACCCAGCCCGCCATTTTCTTGCACTCCGTCATCATGGCAGAGGGCATGGGTGAGGCCTTCAGCCCAAACTTCGTGGCAGGCCACAGCCTGGGTGAATTCAGTGCGCTGGTGGCCTCAGGAGCGCTTGGCTTTGCAGAAGGGCTCCAACTCGTGAGTGAACGTGCCCTTGCCATGCAGGATGCATGCGAGGCCATGCCGTCGACGATGGCCGCCATCATCGGAATGGAGGACGCCGATGTAGAGGCGGTCTGTGCTGGCACCGAGGGCATTGTGGTCGCAGCCAATTACAACTGTCCCGGCCAATTGGTCATCAGCGGTGAGGTAGACGCCATTGAAGCAGCCTGCGAAAAACTCAAGGAGGCCGGAGCCCGCCGTGCCCTCATCCTGCCAGTAGGCGGGGCGTTCCACTCTCCGCTTATGGAACCGGCACGGGAGCGACTGGCCCGTGCGCTAGAAGCTGCAGAATTGCATGCCCCGCGTTGTCCCATCGTGCAAAACGTAACGGCCACGCCGGAGACAGACCCAGAGGTCATTCGCCAAAATCTCATTGCACAGCTGACGGCACCGGTGCGGTGGACCCAAACCATGCAATGCCTCCTTTCAGAAGGGGTAAATGATGTTGTCGAAGTGGGGCCAGGAAAGGTGCTCCAGGGCCTTTTTAAGAAGGTGGATCGAAGTTTGGCTACGGCATCCGCCGTGGTCGCTTGAGCTCAGACCTGCTGGCCCTCTACATAAGAAAAGAGGTTCGCGTAGTCCGTCTCAAGGGTGGACATCCTCATTTGCAGATCCCGATTTTCCACTGCAAGCCGATCCCGTTCCTCGCGAAGCTGGGAAATGGTGTGCTTCAGGGTCACGAAATCACGGGCGAGCTCTCTTCGCTCCGCCTGAACATGCTGGACGTCCAAATCCTGTTCCTGCGGTGTCTGGATGGATTGACGAGGCGCTGTGTCTTGGACACGGGTGCTCATCATGGTGTCGGGGCTGGACAATTCCTTGGTGCTCATGGTGAAAAATTACATGCGATTTGGGCCGATATCGGACCTGCCCCATTGAGGTTTTCAAGGGGCGAATATGGACGGCGAAAACCTCAGGAACGTCGCCCCCTCAAACAAGCGGGAAACAGGGCGATTGCGGCGATGGCTGTCCCCACGCCTCCCACATAGTACAATTCTGGAATCCGCTCCACCATGCCTTGGAAACGAACCCCACTGTACAAGGCCCCCGCTCCGATGCCCACCTCTAGTGCCATCAGCATCGTGCCCAAGGCCAGGGCAATCTTTCCGGGCTGAGCAAGGTCTGTCGTCCAAGCGAAAACGGTCGGCATGTTGATGCCGATGCTCGCTCCATAAATCAAGGCGCCAAGGGTCGCCATTGTTTTTGATTCTGCGCTGCCTAGCGTGACCATGCCCACCGTCATCAAGATGGTTCCCACGAAGAGGACAGGAATTCGGCCGTGACGGTCACTCATCTTTCCAGCAATGAACCGCATGGCGATGGAACTGGCCACGATAATGGTGTTAAACGAGCCTTTGTACACGTAACCAAGATGGCCGACAAAGTCGGGCGTGATGGTGAGATAGATGCCGAATGCCAATGCCACCGGCAGCAACACAAAGGCAGCCGGCCAGGCATTCGGGTCAATGAGTCCCCCCTTGAATAAATTGAAATCAGACCGATTGACAGGCCGTGCCTCGGGCAGGGTTTCCTCCAATGGCACGGTCAGGACCACACTCGCCATGCCCAACAATGCCGAAGCAACAAACATCCACTCAATTCCCCACTCGACGGTCAGCCAACTGCCCAGCGCCGGGCCCGTGGCCATGCCAGCATTTCCCGCGACCCCCAAGTAACCCAATGCCTCCCCCCTTCTTTGCTTGGGAATGCGATCGGCAAGCATCGCACTGGTGCCCGGCGGTCTGAACCCCGTGGACAACCCGTGGAAGAATCTGAGCAGCATGAAGGTGGCGATGGTGCTGGCCACGAGGTAGCCGAAACCGGCCACGGCAGTAACAGCAGAACCGACCAGCATGACCTTGCGCCGTCCTGCACGGTCGGCGATGCGACCGCTGATGAACCTGGCGAGAAAGGCGGCCAGCGTGAACATGCCCACGACGCCGCCGAGGTATGCCTCACCCCCCATGGCTGCCAGGTGAGCGGGAAGTTCGGGCAAGAGCATCCCAAAGCTCGCCATGAACAAAACCGTCCCACCGCACAGCAGAAAAAACGGGCGGTCATAGACCCGGTCTGTTTTTGGACCGGCCAAGTCACCTCCTCCCGAAGGCCGCATAGACCGTTTCGAGTCAGAAGTCATCGGAGCGCGAAATGGGAGATTTCTTCCATCGGGGGGTGTAAAGGAACCCATATCCCCCCCTAGGATGTTTCCGATGTTGGAAAGACGGCGCATCTTTCCTCCCTGAATCGCCATGGCACAGTCTTTTCTCCGTCCCTATCCTACAAAAGTCCTGCTCGCATGGGCAGAGGCCATCTCCGGAAGCGAGGAGCTCAGGGATTGGCTGATGGGCTCGGAATACCCAGAGCTTGGCGTTTTCTGCCATGCCCTGCGCAACGAAGAGACTTCGCGGGCCTGGCTGAGGCACAAGAACCACCATGTTCTGCTGGCTCTCCTAGAAGGCGCCGAAGGAGACGAACAGGCCGTGGTTTGGCTGAAGGAACAAGGCCAACCTGTTCTTGCCGATATGGCCTTGGCCGCCGACAACGATGAGGAGGCCACATCGCGTTTGAAGGCCCCTGCGGCACGAGGCAAGGGAGATGGGCTGTGGGCCCAAATTGCCGTGCGCATCCGGGATGTGAAAAATGAAATCGAATCGATGAACAACGATGTCCATCGCATCGACCCCAACTGATCCATTCGATGCCGGTCAATACTGTTTTCAGTTGGTTCATTCGCAAGCGCCTCCACCAAATCGAATTGTTCCGTCGATACCCGCTCGAGGTTCAAGCGGAGGGACTTCGCCACCACATCGAGGCCTTGGCGGGCACCCAGTTTGGAACGGACCACGGAGTGTCCACCCAAACTTCGGCCGAGGCCTACAAGCGACAGGTTCCATTGCGCGATTACAACGGGATCAAGCCCTGGATTGAGCGTGTCCGAAACGGAGAATCGGACGCACTGTGGCCTGGTGATGTGAAATGGCATGCCAAGTCTTCGGGAACGACGTCTGACCGAAGCAAGTTCATTCCTGTGACGGAGGCTTCGCTCGAGCGGTGCCATTACAAAGGGGGCAAGGACCTCTTGGCGATGTACGTCGATGCCGTCCCAAAGGCCAAACTATACGGAGGTCGCCATCTCATTTTGGGGGGGACCGGACGCACAGAGGAGGCGGACAATGGCGTCCTGACCGGCGATCTCAGTGCCATCATCATCGACAACCTTCCGTGGTGGTGCGAGTGGCGACGGACCCCCTCTCGGTCCATTGCCCTCATGGCCGATTGGGAAGAGAAAATCGAACGGATGGCCCGCTCAACCATCCAACAAGATGTGCGCATCATCGCGGGGGTCCCGAGCTGGACACAGGTCTTAATGGAGCGCATTCTGGACCTGTCCGGCAAAGACCACTTGGGCGAGGTCTGGCCGCACCTTCAGCTGTACATGCACGGTGGGGTGTCTTTCGATCCCTATCGCGAGGCTTTTGATCGAATCATGCCCCCGGGCATCCACACCATCGAGACCTACAATGCAAGCGAGGGCTTCTTCTCCATACAGGATAGACTTGGAGCAGATGACATGCTGCTGATGCTCGACTACGGCATCCACTATGAGTTTCTCCCGTTTGCCTCCGATTTCAATCCCGAAAGCCACCCCTTTTCCCCTACCCTGGGCCTGGATGAGGTCGAGATTGACAAGGACTACGCGCTGGTCATCTCCACCAATGGAGGACTTCATCGCTACGTTTTGGGAGACCTCATCCGATTTACCAGCACACATCCTTTTCGAATCAGGGTCACGGGGCGAACCCGCTCCTTCCTCAACCTCGCCGGAGAAGAACTGATGGTGGGAGACGCCGAGCGAGCGCTGGCCACAACAGGACGACAATTCGGTGTGGAAATCCAGAACTGGACGGCCTGCGCTGTTCGATCTGAGGAAACGGGTGGAGCTGTCGGGCTTCACCATTGGGCCATCGAGCCGGGCAAGGCCTCGGGTGGGCTGCCCGATTCGACCCTGTTTTCCATGGCACTCGACCGCAACTTGCGCAAGGTCAACTCAGATTATGATGCCAAACGAACAGCCGATCTCGTCCTGCTTGCACCTCGATTCGAATGGCTATCCACAGGCACCTTCGAAAAGGTGTTGAAACACAAGGGAAAACTGGGTGGACAACACAAGGTTCCCCGGCTCTCCATGGAAGACGGGTGGATGCGCGCGATTCAAGAGGCCGTGAAGCGGCCCTGCACCGTCTGAACCTCCTCACTGCTTTGCGGGAAGTCAAGGCCAACACTACCTTGCCCGCCCCAACCTAACCGAAATGCACCTCGCCATCGCAGGCAACATTGGATCGGGCAAGACCACCCTGACCCGTCTCCTCGCCCAGCACTACAAGATTACCCCCCACTATGAAAGTGTGGAGGACAATCCGTACCTCAACGATTTCTACAAGGACATGCAGCGTTGGGCCTTCAACCTGCAGGTTCACTTTGTGTCCTCTCGCTTCTCACAATTGCATGCGCTGAAGTCCAGCGGACAAAAAATGGTGCAGGACCGGACGATATACGAAGACGCCTACATCTTCGCTCCCAACCTGCAGGCCATGGGCCTGATGACCTCCAGGGACCACGAGAACTTCCTCCGACTCTTCGAGCTGATGGAGCAGTTTGTGACGCCGCCAGACCTCCTGGTCTATCTGCGGAGCAGCGTGGGACACCTCGTGGAACAAATCCAGAAGCGGGGACGCAATTACGAGGAAAGCATTCGCCTTGACTATTTGAACCGCCTGAACGAGCGGTATGAAGCCTGGATTTCCACTTACACCAAGGGCAGAATCTTGGTCATCAACGTGGATAACATGGACTTCGAGAACAACCCTGAACAACTCGGTGAGATCATCACCAAGGTGGACGCCGAACTGAACGGCCTCTTTTAACCGAATTTCATCATTTGAATTTGCGGGCGGCCACGTCTTCGATGAGGGCCATTCGCACATCGACCATGTCGGAGATGAGGTTGTCTCCGAGGTTGTCGAAGAACGAACCACTTCCAAAGCGAACATCGAAGTCGGCTCTGTCGAACGTGAGGTTGATGCTCGCCACCACAGGGTCTGCTGATGCGAATGTCATCAGCGCATCCAACTCCTTGGACTTGCCTTTGATGTTGAGCTTGCCTGATAGAAGCAAATTGCCCCGTCCGTCAGTGCGAGAAGACACAACTGTGTAAGCAGCGGTGGGGAATTGAGCGACATCAAAAAAATCTTCACTGCGAAGGTGCTGGGCTAGATCACGGGCAGCTTGCCCTGTCCGACTCGTCGCCTGGATTGCGTTCATCTCCACAATCATCGAACCGCTCTCCAAA
>CAXHAW010000120.1:0-5798 GCA_964014525.1 uncultured bacterium | reverse complement strand
GCCTGCTCGGCGTCACAAACCACCGGGAAACCCAACCTTGGCTCGGCACCTGCCTCAGTGGAGCCGGACAACCTTGGGCCCGACTAGAAGATTTGTTGACGCACCTGAGCTAAAGACGTGTCTCGGTCGCCCAAAATGACCTGAGGCTTTTTTTCGTAACTTATTACCTCTTAATTACTTAACAACATCTTTGCCCAGAGTAACAAGCACCGCCACTTACCCAAAACCCTGATGGAATGATGTTTCCCTTCCACCCACTCGCCCACTCATGCCAGCAGTGGAGATGTCCACTTCAGGCCGCATGCACCCTACTCCTTCTCGCCCTTGCCCCGTCGGTTTGGGCACAGGAAGAATGCTTCAACCCCGACCTCTCTAACGACGGCAATGTTGGGGCAGCTGACCTTGTCATGCTGCTCTCATATTACGACATGGCCTGGCCGTTGGACACTGGGGGCACATGCCCATCGGGCATACAGCACCATGGCCATGATTATGGCGTCGTTCAAATTGGAGATCGATGCTGGTTCGCAGAAAACTGCCGGCACCTGCCCGCCGTGTCACCAGCCAGTGCTCAGGAGTTCGCCCCCCACGCGTTTGTTCTTGACTACGATGGCACGAATGTAGAGGAAGCTATGGCCACTAATGCTTATTTGACTTACGGCGCACTCTACAACTTTTTTGCGTTGACCGAATGGGATTTATGCCCAGCCGGATGGCATCCCGCCACCGACCAAGACTGGATGACCATGGAAGGCTTTATCGGCGTTCCCGAAGCAGAGCTGGAGGACATCAGTTGGCGCGGAGACATTCAAGGCGAACAGCTCAAAGACAGCGTCGCGTGGAATGGAACCGACGACCATGGCATGGCGTTCCTTCCCGGAGGCAACACCTTTACGAATGGGACATTTGGAAACGAGGGCACATACCTCCACATCTGGGTCGCCACGGAATACTCCTTCACCAAAGGGTGGTATCGCGCTTTGATGACGGGGGCCGACCCCATCTTCCGCAGCAACAACGTAACCAAAACTGCAGGAGGTTATGCCCGCTGCATCAAGGATTGAGCGCCCTCATTCTTAGCGGCCACATCCAAAGTAAAAGGAACATCACTGGTTTTTCTGCGCCTCCCAGAGCATGCGCTGGATGACGCGGTCGAAGTTTGAGATCTCGGATGCCCCATTCATCACGGACACCAAACCCGCGCCATCGGGGTACTTGACGGGGTCATAGATGTCATCGTGAAAGAAACAATGGCCCATCTCATGGGTGAACACTGAATTGATATTGTCACCAGTGGCGTAGTTGGTGATCACGCCCCCGATTTTGAGGTATTGACGCTGGGCCACCGCATCCCAGTTCACCTTGTGCCAGAATTTGGTGTAGACATGATCGATGCCTTCCGGATGCGCGTAACCTGTCCAATCCGCTGGTGAGAAGTTGACACTCGACGCGACATCGGTCCTGTTGCCCACCACCTTAAGGTCATCAAAATCGTACTCGGTATACCAAGGGAAATCGCCTTGGCCATTGCCAAACTCACTGTCGTCTTCTCGACGCACCATATGCCACGGGGCTGTCTCATTGTTTTCCGTCCAGTTCGTGACAATGGGGTAATCTCCATAGACATTGTAGAAGCTAGCATCGAGCACCACCCCTGTGTTGAATACAAAGCCGAAAACCCGGATGTTGGCCTCGGTGGGTGCCGCAGCATCGTACACCGACAACCCGGCCAGCCAGTCGTTTGCGAATTCCTCATAATCGGCCACCAAATTGGTCACTGCATTGGCCGTCAGCGCACCGTTCCAGTTCTCCACGTGGAAGTAGATGTTCCACTCCCCGTTGTCGGCCAAAGTCCAAAGCGGGCTCCGGTAATGGTGCATCAGGCCCGAGAGGTTCTCCTCGAACCGCTCCATGTTGAGCAGGTATTGCGCAATGTCCTCTTCGGCCACCTCCAACCCATCGAAGTACTGCGCATAGCAGACGTCATTGAGCATGAATTGATCGGGGCACACCTCGACACAAGCGTTGCCGAATTCCCCAAGCAACAAGAGCACATCTGAAACGCCGGTCACCCCGTCCCCGTTGATGTCCGTCGGACAAGAAACGACCAAAGCATTGTCCGCTGCCCCCTCCGTGGTCAGGGTCCACGTTTTGCCATTCCAGCGCAGTGTCTGCAGTGCCTCTGCACCATTCAACGCTGGAAGCAAGAATGCCTTAGGCTCTCCACCGGACTCGCCATTAACATAAACATCCGGGATGTCCCACACGACGCCCTCTTGAGCGAAACAAAAACAGGGCAACAAACACAGGAGGAGAACAGACTGCTTCATGATACAATCAATAAAAATCGCCCATAAAACTCGGACACCGAAAGGCCGGCTCCAGACACAGCAGACTTGCAAGGGCCCCATGAAACAAGAAGGATGGGCTCCCCAAGCAAACACCAGGTAAAATTGTAAAAAGTCTGGGCATGGACATCAATGGACCATGCGTTGTAGAAGTACCTTCGGAAAAAGGAACCATGTCTGCATCTAACTTGAATCTATTGAACGCTGTGACCCTGATTTCAATGGGTTTGTGGGGCTACGTTGAAACCGACTCCTTCACGGCATTGATTCCCGTTGTCTTTGGCGTTGTCTTTGTTCTTTGCCAACGTGGCGTGAAGAATGAAAACAAGGCGATTGCCCATGTGGCGGTCTTGTTCACCCTTCTCTTGCTTGTCGCATTGGTCGGCATGCGATTGCCCAAGTCCCTGGCTACAGGCGGTGCTGGCCTGATGAGGGTCGTCCTGATGATTGCCACCTCGACGCTGTCCATGGTCGGCTTTGTGCGGAGCTTCATCGCTGCCCGCAAAGCCCGAGAGAACGGCTGAAAAACTCACTCAACTTCTTTCTGTCACCGAGCCAGTATCGGTGCTTTATGGTGCCAAACAGCCTCTGGTACAAACTGACTTTGGCTGCCTGATTTTGGCCGAACAATACCACAAATCTTGTATGGTGGTTGCGCATTCTATTGCGTAGCTATGTGTCATGATTCAGCTCTACTACGGCACGGATACGAACAAGACGGATCACGTTGCCCAAAATGTCTTGATTCCCCTGCTAAAAGAGCATGGCTTGGACATCAAGGACAAGGTGGTCGCCGAGATTGCAGCTGACGACTGGAAAGAGCACGACGTATTCATCATCGGGGTTCCGACCTGGTATTACGGCGATCTCCAGAGCGATTGGGAAGCCTACTTCCCTACCCTCCAAAAGGTCGACTTCACCAACAAGACGGTTGCGATTTTCGGCCTTGGTGACCAGTGGGGATACGACGAGTGGTTTGTAGACGGAATTGGGATCCTGGCAGATGCGCTGATTGCCAATGGCGCTGACATGATCGGCGCCTGGCCCAACGAAGGCTACACCTTCCAAAAATCAAAAGCCCTCAAACCAGACGGCACGTTTCACGGCTTGGCCTTGGACGAGGACAACCAGTGGGACCTCACCGAAGAGCGATGCAAGCAATGGGTGGACTCCATCGCCCCTGAATTGAAGCGTTTGATGGATCAAAATTCAGAAGTAGACAACCTCGAAGAAAAGGCATGAGCGCTGGCAAACGGGCTGCTGTTGCCTTTCTGTTCTGTATCGCTTCAAATCTCGCAGCAGGCCAAACCACGGTTGGGTGGAGCACGACTTTGGGCGGAAGCAGCTGGGAACAAGAACCACTGGTTCGCGCCCTTCCAGAAGGCGGGTGCCTGTTTGTCGGGAACACCTATTCCAACGACAGCGACCTTCCAGGCTCGCTGGGCAATTGTGACATTCTGGCCCTTCGGCTTGATTCCCAAGGATCGGTATTGTGGCAGGAGCGGTTCGGTGGAGAAAACACTGACCTCGTGAGCGACGTGATCATTCTGCCAGACGGCGGAGCAGCGATCTGTGGTCGCTCTCGATCGAGCAGCGGCATGATGGCAGGCCTGCACCAAGGGCTGTTTGACCTGCTCGTGTTCCGCATATCTGAGGAGGGAACACTGTTGTGGTCCAGTGCATTTGGGGGCAGCAATTCGGACCACGCCAATGCCATGTGTCCCCACCCCGATGGCGGTTTTGTTTTGGCAGGCAAGAGCAACTCATCAGATGGAGATACCGGCGGTCAAATCGCTTCCCATGACATCTGGTTGTTGCACCTCGATGACGACGGAAACCTCATCCAACAGGCCTCCCTCGGTGAAGAATTTGGCACCAGCGGATACATTGCCTATGAATACGCCAACGACTTAGTGATGGGTGACGACCAGAACCTCATTGTGGTGGGCATGTCCAATGCGGTCAGCACAGACCTCGAAGAGGATGGGCCATATCAAGACCAATACATCGCCAAACTGAATCCAGACTTTGACATCGTATGGGAAACCTACACAGGAGGCATGATTGCAGACGAGGTGAATGTCGCTTGGCCCATGCCCAATGGCGGCGTGATGGCAGCAGGCATCACGTGGTCTCCCGACTTCGCAGTGTCAGACCTCGACAATCCGGATTACTGCCTTGGCACCCTCACAAAAACCAATGGCGATGGGGATATTGAATGGGCTCAAATTTTTGGCGGCGAGGACATCGACCGCATCCTTGACCTCTGCCCTGGAAACCAAGGCGGGTGGTTCGCCATCGGCATATCAGAATCCATGACTGGCCCATTCGGCGGCAATGCCGGACAGGCAGACTTATGGCTTTTGCATATGGACGCCGAAGGACAACTCGTGCATCAGGAACTGATGGGGGGATCCCAAAACGATGTCGGGAACAGCATCGCCATGGACCAGCAAACTGGACGAATCTATCTGGCTGGCACAGCCTACTCAGCGGATGGCGATCTTTCTCAAAATCAAGGGGAGAGCGACTTTTGGCTGCTTGGACTCGATGTCCCAATGTCTGTGACCAACGTGGAACACGACGCCCCCATGCGTTACGATTATGCAACGGGCGCACTCATCTGGGTATCGAAGAATACCCCCTCTGGAGACGTCCTTGTGTTCAATGCCCTTGGCCAACAGGTGCTCCGACAATCTCCAGGCTGGTCCACCCTCCCGCTCGACCAATTGCCCACCGGCCACTACGCTGTCGTGTGTTACTCAGAAGGCAAATCAAGCAAGCTGAGCGTCTTTGTTCCTTGATGAAACAGGCTCAATCTGCTCAAGACGAGATGGGTTGGATGGCCCGAGCAGCAGACCACGAAGCAACCCGCCTCGCCGTGAATTGGGTTCGGGTTGTGTCAATTTGGTCCATGAGTGCGCTGTACATCGCAGTCGGCATTCGTCATTTCACTGCCCCTGAATTCTTCGTGCACATTGTGCCCCCATCGCTTCCCTTCCCCTTGGAATTGGTTTACATCACTGGCGCCTGGGAAGTGCTTGTGGGCGTCCTTTTTTGGTTCCCACGCACGCGAAGGATTGCGGGATGGGGAACCCTCCTCCTTCTCATGGTGGTCTTCCCCGCCAATGTCTACCTCAGCATGGAGGAGGCGCCACAGCTGGCTTTGGGCATCACACGCAGACAGGCCTTGATTCGCCTCCCATTTCAGCTGCCCCTCATGTTGCTTGCTTTTTGGCACAGCCGCCAGGTCCATTCCAAGAGGTTCTCCCTCCTGTGCGCCCTCTTGTTCTTTCCTACAATCGTGTACTTTTTGACGTTGTGACTTCCCGATCACTTTAAGTGGACATCAAAAAGTCAGATACCACTTCGTGCATGCCCCCGCTGTTAGGAACACACTTGATGCAGCAGCAAAGTGAAAGTGGGCCTTACCAGACGTTTGGATTGGGC
>CAXHAW010000119.1:0-5823 GCA_964014525.1 uncultured bacterium | reverse complement strand
ACCCTTGGGTCGCCATCGCCACCACCGCGGCATTCATGCGGTTGGTTCCAGGGCCCATGATGCCGCGCATGCCGCCGGTCCCGAAGGCAAGGTCCTGATAAAAGGCCTCCTGAAGGGGGGCAGGATCCGAATCGTCCAGCATGGATTGGACCGCATTGCGCGTCGCCTCATCATGGGGTGCGCAGGTCCAAATGACGGCCCGTTTGCGGATGTCTTCGAGGTTCATGGCAAAGTCAATTCGGTCATGAACTTGCAAATTTCGCCCTTAGACAGGACTCAAGCGCCACCTCCCAAGAGACAGCATCTCGACCCAAAGCCTCAAAAAACAGGGTTTCGTCAAGCTTGCTGTATACCGGACGGGTGGCTCGGGTCGGAAATGAAGCGGTCGAAACAGGCCGAACCTCGACTTGCGGGGCATGGGAAGCGAGTATCGCACAAGCAAATCCGTGCCAAGTGGTGATGCCCCTGTGGCCGTAATGGTGCACCCCTGATGTCCGTTTCGAATCGCGTGCCATGAGGTCGACCCAACGCAACAGGTCTTCCGCCAAGTGACCCGCATGGGTTGGGCACCCCAGCTGGTCGTCCACGACGGTCAAGACATCCCGATTGGTAGCCAGGCGCAGCATGGTATTGAGAAAGTTCTTTCCCTCTCGGTCATAAAGCCAGCTGACCCGGACAATGCTCGCCGTTGGCAACGCATTCAGAACGGCCTGCTCGCCTTGCAGCTTGCTCGCCCCATAAACACCGAGGGGAGCGGTATCGTCCACTGGCAAATAGGGGCGGGTTCCCGTGCCGCCAAAGACGTAGTCGGTGCTGATGTGCACCATTTTGATTCCGCGTTCGGCGCACGCTGCAGCCAAAAGCCCTGGCGCGACCCCGTTAATCTGGTAGGCGCGCGCTGCATCGTCCTCAACGGCGTCCACCGCAGTGTAAGCACCACAGGAGACCAACACATCCGGAGACAACCGGTCAAACGCTGAAGAAAAAGCATCAGGGGCCTCAAGGTCCAGCACATCTCGACCGCAAGGAATCAGCGTTTTTCCCTCGGCGACCGGATGGTTTTCGAGGGACATCAACCTGCCTCCCAATTGGCCCGTTGTGCCTGTGATCATAACCCGCATGACACAAAGAAAGCGGACACAGAACACGTTTTGGCACGCTTTGTGCCGTTTGTACACCAAATCACATTCACCATGACGCACTTCCTCCCCCTTAGAAACCGGATGGGCGCCGTTGTCGCCCTCCTGATTATGATCACCTGCACCTCTGCCGCCTTCAGCCAAAGGCGAGGTTCATTCCTTGAACCCCAACGCGCGGGCGCTTTTGAACTCAATGGAACCGCATTGCTCGCCGAAATGGAAGCCGGCGACTTGATGGTCCACCCCGGCATCGAATTGACCTACCTCGGCCGATCCGCCGGGCCGCTGCACAGAGGGGTCAGAATCGGACTTGGCATGCTCGACCGCTCTGGCTCCCTCGCGGGATCCGAATCCGGCACAAGCGAACGTCGGCGCACCTTCCTTCCCGAGGTCTCCGGTGTCCTAAGGTTGGACCCCTTTCGCGGCGGAATCCGACCGTTCGCCGAAGGGGAGCTGGGCATGGCCGCCACCATCCTAGACGTCAGAACCTTTGATTTAGCTGGAGACAGAATGGGCTACGCAGTGCCCAACTTTGATCCCACGCTCCACTATGGATGGGCCGCAGGAGCCCGCATCCGGATTGGAAACGGCGCGTTCATCTCCGTGCGATACGGAGAACGTTTTGGGGGCCAGTTGGACATCCCCAATTCCATCGAAACCGGCGACGCACCAACCCAAATTGGAAATGAACGCCGCGTGATGGGCATGGGGCTCAGCCTAGCCCTCTGAATGCGACTCAAACATACAGGATGCATCAAGCAGCCCGCATGGCCTCCACTGGGTCCATGCGGGCTGCCTGCATTGCGGGGGCCAATCCCGACACGACGCCACTCAACACAGCAATGCCAAGGCCGAGAAGAAAGCGATTCAATCCGAACACCAGAGACAGGCCGTCCGATAACGCAGAGTTGACCAACAAAACGAGAAGGGCCAGCGTGATCAATGCCAGCATCGCCCCCATGATGCACAATGCCACGGCTTCGATGAGGAACTGAGCCAACACAAATGCGCTCTTGGCGCCCAGCGCCTTCTGCACCCCAATCAATGGGGTCCTCTCCTTAACAGAGACGAACATGATGTTAGCCACGGAAAAGCAACCAATGAGGATGGCGAAGACACCGATGAACCAGACTCCAGTCTCCAGTTGGCCAAAAATCTTGTCGATGAACGACGTGAGCATCTCCACTTCGTTGACCGCAAAATCCGACTCGTCCCGGGGGTGAAGGCGCCTCAAAGGGCGATAGGCGGCAATGACTTCCCCCTTGAGGGTTTCCAAGTCCACACCTTCGCGGGCGCGAATCAAGACGGAGGCCTTCAGTGCTCTGAAATTCATGAGTTGCCGACCAAACGTGACGGGAATCAAAGCGAGGTCATCGGTCCCTTCTCCCACAATGGACGTCCCCTCTTGGGCAAGAATGCCCACGACCCTCAACTTTCTTCCCTCTACCGTCAAGGATTTGCCAATGGGATCCTCTCCGGGGAACAGGCGGTTGACCACATCACGCCCCAGAATGGCCACCGGCATGGCTGCCTGCATCTCGCGTGCCGTGAAAAATCGCCCCTCCTCGATGTTGAGTTCAATGGCATCGAAATAGTTCAGCGTGACCGCGCCCAACCTGGCGCCTCCATAGCTGCTGCTGCCCCTTTTAAGCGTGGTCAAATTGCCGGTTTGGAAGGCAACGCTTCTGGCAGAAGGAAGACGCTCGCTCAGAATCTCTGCATCCTCCAATGTCGGATCCCGACGCACTCCATACTTCCACCAGGGGTAATCCGGAGAAAAGGTCCACGGCATTTTTTCGACAAAAAGGACATCGCTTCGGACGGAACTGAAGATGCCCTTGATGTTTTCTTCAAGCGAGTCGGAAACCGTGAAAACCGCCGTAATCATGAAGATTCCGATCATGACCCCCAAGAGGGACAGCAGCGTTCTGAGCCGATTGGTCACCAGCGATTGCCATGCCTGAACGAAGCTTTCAACGAACAACCGACGCGTCATGACCCAAAGCTACGGCCCGGGGGTGGTGAAGGCCCATTCTGTGGGCTAATTTCACCCCTTCTCACCCCGAGTCACATCATGAAAAGCCCCATCCGCCGCGCCCTCATTTCTGTCTTTCACAAAGAAGGACTCGCGCCCATCGTAGAACGCCTGCAGGCGCACGATGTAGAAATCCTGTCCACCGGAGGAACACAAAGGGCCATCGAAGCGCTGGGCGCTGAGGTGACACCAGTCGAGTCGGTTACGCAAACTGCCGAAATGCTCGGAGGACGGGTCAAGACCCTTCACCCCATGGTGTTTGGCGGCATCCTCGCTCGACGCAACTTCGAGGCAGACGATGTGGATGTGGCAGAGCACGGGATTGGCCCCATTGATCTGGTCATCGTGGACCTCTATCCATTTCAAGAGACCCTGGCCTCTGGCGCCGAAGCGGCGGAGATTGTCGAGAAAATTGACATCGGAGGCATCGCCCTGATCCGGGCTGCGGCCAAGAACTTCAAGGACGTGGTGTGCATTCCCTCACGGGACCAATATGCAGACCTCGTCGAGGCATTGTCCGACGAGATGGGGACAGATCTGGACTTCCGACGTCGAATGGCCGGTGCGGCATTCGCCGTGTCTTCGGGCTATGATGCCGCCATTGGAAAGTGGATTCGTGAGGGGGGACAGCCAGAGGTGTTGTCTGTACTTGAAACCACCTGCAACCCCCTTCGCTACGGAGAGAACCCCCACCAAGAAGGCGCATTTTACGGCGACCTCAACGGACTGTTCACCCAACACAACGGCAAGGCACTCAGCTACAACAACCTGCTCGACGTCGATGCTGCCGTTCAGCTCATGGGCGAGTTTAAGGGGGGGGAGCCGACCATTGCCATTTTGAAGCACAACAACGCCTGTGGCATGGCCACCCGTCATTCTCTGTCCGAAGCCTACCAAGATGCCCTTGCCGGTGACCCGGTTTCGGCCTTTGGCGGTGTGGTCATCGCCAACCGCACCTTGGACTTGGCCACGGCAGAAGCACTGCACACCCTGTTTTGTGAGGTGGTCATCGCCCCGGAATACGAACCCGCTGCATTGGCCCTCTTGAGTGGCAAGAAGAACCGAATTATCCTGACCCAGAGACGGTGGCCAAATGCCGCGAAACTGGTGCGTTCAGCCCTCGGTGGCTATCTCGTCCAACAAACGGACAACAGTGTGGAAGGCCCCGCTGAATTCAACTGTGTCACCAAAAGCCCCATCAGCGCAGAACAGGGGCGAGACCTCGCCTTTGCACTCAAGCTGGTCAAGCACACCCGCTCCAACACCATCGTTCTCGCAAGAGGAGGGCAACTTCTGGCCAGTGGAACGGGGCAAACTTCACGGGTGGATGCGCTGAACCAGGCCATCGACAAGGCGCAGCGCATGGGATTCTCCCTCGAAGGAGCGGCCATGGCCAGCGATGCATTTTTCCCCTTCCCCGATTGCGTCGAAATCGCGCACAAGGCAGGCATCACTGCTGTGGTGCAACCAGGGGGATCCATCAAGGATGGCCTAAGCGTCGCCTACTGCGACGCGAACGGACTGGCGATGGCCATGACCGGTGTCCGTCACTTCCGCCACTGAAACTGTTTTGCCCTTCACTCCACCTCTTTCTTGGGGTTTTCAACATCCGATGAATCCTTCGGCAACATGCAGTAGATTTTGTACGTTGGTTTATCACCTTTGAAACGATGGGGCTGTTCAACTTTTTCATGCAAGAGATCGCGATCGATCTCGGCACCGCCAATACGGTGATTTACTACGAGGATCAGGTGGTCGTCGACCAACCCTCCATTGTGGCCAAGAACCGCGCGTCCAACAAGACCGTGGCGATCGGCCGCCAGGCACAGCAGATGCATGGCAAGACGCACGAAAACATCAAAACCATCCGCCCCCTCAAGGATGGCGTGATTGCGGATTTCCAGAGTGCGGAGGACATGATCAAGGGGATGATCCGGATGATCAACCAACGCCGGAGTCTGTTTAGCCCGAGCCTCCGCATGGTCATCTGCATCCCCTCTGGGATTACCGAGGTCGAGAAGCGAGCGGTCAAAGACAGCGCCGAGCATGCGGGCGCCAAAGAAGTCTACCTGATCCACGAGCCCATGGCTGCCGCCATCGGAATCGGAATCGACGTGGAGGAGCCCATGGGGAACATGATCATCGACATCGGTGGTGGCACCTCGGAGATTGCGGTGATCGCACTCGGCGGCATTGTCACCGACAAGAACATCCGGGTCGCCGGCGATGAGTTCACCCAAGACATCGAGGAGTACATGCGCCGCCAACACAACATTTTGGTGGGCGAAAGAACCGCCGAGCAAATCAAGATTGAAGTCGGCAGTGCCCTCACCGAATTGGATGACCCACCAGAGGACTACGCGGTTCGTGGGCGAGACCTGATGACGGGCATTCCAAAGGAAATCCACGTGAGCTATGCGGAGATTGCCATGGCCTTGGACAAATCCATTTCCAAAATCGAGGAGGCCATCCTCAGTTGCTTGGAAAACACCCCGCCAGAGTTGTCGGCTGACATCTACAAAACGGGGATTTACCTGGCCGGCGGGGGCGCCTTGCTCCGTGGTTTGGACAAGCGAATCAGCTCGAAAACACGCCTTCCGGTGCACGTTGCTGAGGAGCCGCTCCGCGCGGTGGCCCGTGGGACTGCCA
>CAXHAW010000118.1:0-5880 GCA_964014525.1 uncultured bacterium | reverse complement strand
GTGGTGCGAAGGCCCTCCATTCGGAACTTGCCCCGAAGTCGGCACTCCACGCGACGGCCATCGGGCGCCTGGACGTCTGCCCATTTGCCTGTCGACCTGAACACAGTGCCTTCGTGGCGTTCCTCCATGGGCGCAAGATCGCCCAAGTGCAACCTAACTTGCACCACCATGCTTCTCGAGGTTCACAGCATCACCAAGCATTATGGCCCGCAAAAGGCCTTGGACGGCGTCACCCTCTCTGTTCCCAAGGGGCAAGTCGTGGGGCTTCTGGGCCCCAACGGCGCAGGAAAATCCACCCTCATGAAGTCCATTCTGGGCTACTTGCCCGCCGATGACGGGGCCATTCACTTCGACGGAATCGATGTGCGCAAGGGCGGCGATGCCATGCGCCACCGCATGGGCTACCTGCCCGAGCACAATCCGCTCTACCCAGAAATGTATGTGCGGGAGTTCTTGGATTTCATCGCGGGGCTGCACGGATTCAACGACCGCAGTGCCCGCGCAGAAAAGGTTCGACAAACCATCGAGCGCGTCGGCCTCACGCCAGAAGCGCACAAGCCCATTTCCGCGCTTTCCAAAGGCTACAAGCAGCGGGTCGGCCTTGCCCAATCGATACTGCACGACCCCGAGCTGCTCATCCTCGACGAGCCCACCTCAGGCCTCGACCCATTGCAGCTCAAGGACATCCGCGCCCTCATCAAGTCCTTTGGGCAGTCCCGTACCGTCATCCTCTCTACGCACATCCTGCAGGAAGTAGAAGCCATGTGTGACCGCGTCGTCATCATCAACCAAGGCCGCATCGTGGAAGACGCCCCCCTCGACGATCTCATCGCCCAAGGCGGCCTCGAGCAGGCCTTCGACGCCCTCGCCGGCTGAGCTGATCGGGCCTCCACAGGCAATTGCAAACCAGCTCAAATTCGCCGATCGATTAACCTTGGTTCTTGAAGAATTCTGTTATGCTTTGAACGGCATAGTCCTGCTGATCATCCGTCAAGCCCGGGTATAGCGGAAGACTCAAGACGGTCTCTGCCAATTCTTCGGCGACAGGGAATTGACCCTTCTGCCAGCCCATATGGCCATAGCACTTCTGCAAGTGAGGGGGTATTGGATAGTGAATTAGCGTTCCCACGCCAGCCGACTTCAAATGCGCAACAAGCGGCTCGCGAAAGGCCGTCCGCACTACATACAAGTGGTAGACGTGGTCTGCACCCTCTACTGTGACCAGGAGCTTCAAGTCGCCCACTCCGTCCAGCATCTCGTCGTACCGGGCTGCCAGTCGTTTTCGCTCTTGTGTCCAACCATCTAGATGCCTCAGTTTCACGGACAGAAAGGCAGCCTGCAACTCGTCCAATCGCTTGTTGTATCCCAAAACATCATTGACGTATTTCGTCTCGCTTCCGTAGTTCCGGAGTATGCGAACCACCTTGGCCACTTCAGGGTCAGTGGTGGTGACCGCCCCGCCATCACCTAGAGCCCCGAGATTTTTGCCCGGATAAAAACTGGTGCTGTTGGCATGCCCCCAAGCTCCCGTCCGCTTCCCCTTCCAACTGCACCCTTGCGCCTGGGCATTGTCCTCAACAACCTTGAGGTTGAAACGCTGTGCGACATCCATCACACCGGTCATGTCCACCGCCTGGCCATAAAGGTGAACCGGCATAATTGCCTGTGTTCTGTCCGTTACCGCAGCTTCCAAGAGACCGACGTCAATCAATCCTGTATCCATGGAACATTCGACCGGAACAGGAATGCCACCAACGTGCGATATCGCCAAGAAAGATGCGACATAGGTATGAGAAGGCACCAAGACTTCATCGCCGTCTCCAACACCGCAAGCCCTCAGTGCCAGCTCCAAACCGTCAAGGCCATTGCTAACGCCTACGCCGATGGCCCCCCCGAGATAGTCACCCCACTCTTGCTCGAATTGCTCGAGCCTGTTGCCATTCACAAACCACCCAGAGTCGAGCACGCTACCAAAGGCACCAACTAACTGATCCTTGATGGGGCCGTGCACCCCATCAAACGATAGGAAAGGCACGTTCATTTCTGCTGTCGTTTCCATTCGTCAAACCCCAGTCCTTCCCAAGGCATCCCCCTGTCAAAACGGTAAGGCCACGGATAAGCCGGACTGCCATCTTCAAGCTTCATGTCGCGCACATCCTTCACGTGTTTTGCGGGATTCCCAACCACACAGGTGTACTCTGCCACGTCTTTTGTCACAACAGCTCCAGAACCAACAAGCGCATGCGATTTAACCTTCACTCCCGGAGTGACACAGGCACCAGCACCTATTTGAGCATAGTCAGAAATCGTGACTGGATGCAAATCACGTGAAGGCGGCATTTTGTCATCCAGCATAATGACATGCGGATAAACCAACACAAAATCACCCACTACCGTACCCGCTGCCAAAAAAACACCCGAGTGGAACCAACAGTGGTCACCAACCTCAATGTTCGCTTGAACATCTCCATTGGTCCCCAATCTGCAATGCACCCCGAAACGACTGCCCTCACGGATGGTCACCCGATGGCCACATGAAAAACCTGCACCCACATTGACGTCAGAGTAGATGATGCTGTGGCTGCGAATCAAAGAATCACATCCGATGCGCGTTGCGGGGTTGACATAATCGGCATTCTCGTAGTAGCTGGATTGGGGCTCGCCAATCACGCAGTCATTGCCGATGACCACACCCTCGTCAATCACCACGTTGTCATAGATGGTGGATCCATCACCGATTCGCGCCGAGTCCGCAATTTTCGCTGTCGGACTAACAGAAATATTTCTCCCCGTGAACTTCATGATTTGAAACTCAAAAATTCGGACCAATCCCGAATGTAATCCGCCGCCTCATACCCATGAGATGCCAACACCAAACAAATGGCGCCTCCCGAAAAATCCTCCAATGTTCGCCATAAGCCAGGTGGGAGCAGGAGCCCCTCCGTTGGCTTTCGCAACATGACTTCCTTTTTCCCAACACCATCACTCAACACCACCTTGAAGGAACCGGAGACCGCAACAATCAACTGCTGCAATTCCCGATGGGCATGCCCTCCGCGCTCTGCAGTGTCCGGAACGTCATACAAATAGTAGGCCCGCACTGGGTCAAATGGAATTCCATCTCCCTTCTCACACGCCACCAAATCGCCCACTTCTGTTCGGATCCTGTTCAACTCGGTCAACTGCGCATGCTCCACGTTTGACGTCGCCCCGCTCATGATTCCAAAGGCCATTTGTCCTCGCGGACATAGTCGGATGGGTCAAAAGCGCCACTCATCAAGTGCAAGCCCATTCCGTTTGTACTGAAGGCCTCCATTCGCCTCCAATGCCTCGGCGGCACGTACAGACCGCAATCACCGCGGTCCAGTCGATAGCGCGTTTCAGCACCTTTCTCATCCACCAACACCACATCAAACACCCCATTGATTGCCACAATGAACTCCTCCTGTGTCTTGTACGCATGTCCACCACGCACACTGCCCCCTGGCACATTGAACGTCCAGAAGATCCTCGCCGGACGAAACGGACATCCCACACCCTTCTCCACAAAAGTGAGATTACCGCGGTCATCAACGATCTTAGGAAGGGGGGTCAGTTCGACTTGAGACACTCAGCTAAATTTACACCACAATGCTCTTCAACAGCCCTGAGTTTCTGACCTTACTACCGATCAGTCTTTGGGCTGACTAAGAACAAAAAAAGCCCCGCCGAAGCGGGGCTTTTTGTTGTGTTATTGTGAATCGGAGGGAAGCGATTACATCATGCCTCCCATTCCACCGGCGCCGGCGGCAGCGGCAGCGGCAGCGGCAGCCTCAGCGGGGTCTTCCACATCAGCAATAACGCACTCGGTGGTCAGGACCATGCCACTGATGGACACGGCGTTCTCGAGGGCCACGCGGGTCACCTTGGTAGGGTCGATGACGCCTGCGGTGTGCAGGTCCTCGTACACCTCGGTGCGGGCGTTGTAACCGAAGTCTGCTGTGCCCTCGCGGACGGCGTTGACCACGACTGCACCTTCACCGCCAGCGTTGGCGACAATCTGGCGCAATGGCTCCTCGATGGAACGCATCACAATCTGTACACCGGTCTCCTCGTCGTCGTTGACGGTTTCGACACCGGCAAGCACGCTGGAAGCGCGGATCAAAGCAGTACCGCCTCCGGGCACGATGCCCTCCTCGACAGCCGCACGGGTGGCGTGCAAGGCGTCGTCGACGCGGTCCTTCTTCTCCTTCATCTCGACCTCAGTGGCCGCACCCACGTAGAGCACAGCCACACCGCCGGCGAGCTTGGCAAGGCGCTCCTGGAGCTTCTCCTTGTCGTAGTCGCTGGTGGAGGACTCGATTTGCGCCTTGATCTGGCCAATGCGAGACTCAATGTTGGCGCGCTCACCCACGCCGTTGACGACGGTGGTGTTGTCCTTGTCGATAGTCACCTTCTCGGCAGAACCGAGGTCGGCGAGCGTCGCGTTTTCGAGCGTCAAACCGGTCTCCTCAGAGATCACCGTGCCTCCAGTGAGGATGGCGATGTCCTGGAGCATGGCCTTGCGGCGGTCTCCGAAACCAGGGGCCTTCACAGCAGCCACTTTCAGGGCGCCACGAATCTTGTTGACCACGAGGGTCGCGAGGGCCTCCCCGTCCACGTCCTCGGCGATGATGAGCAGCGGACGGCCTGTCTGGGCGCTCTTCTCGAGCACGGGCAGCAGGTCCTTCATGTTGCTGATCTTCTTCTCGAAGATGAGGATGTTCGGCGTCTCCAACTCAGCCTCCATCTTGTCGGGGTTAGTGACGAAGTAAGGGCTGAGGTAGCCGCGGTCGAACTGCATGCCCTCCACGGTCTTGACCTCCGTTTCCGTACCCTTGGCTTCTTCTACGGTGATCACGCCTTCGTTGCCGACCTTCTCCATCGCCTGGGCGATGAGGGCACCAATGGTGCTGTCGTTGTTGGCCGACACGGTGGCGACTTGCTCGATCTTGGCGATGTCGCTGCCGACCTCGCGGGAAATGTTGCGCAGCTCGGCGACCAAAGCGGTCGTGGCCTTGTCCATGCCCCGCTTGAGGTCCATGGGGTTGGCGCCAGCAGCCACATTGCGGAGGCCCGCGTTGATCATCGCTTGGGCGAGCACGGTCGCCGTCGTGGTGCCGTCACCGGCCACGTCAGCAGTCTTGGAGGCGACCTCCTTGACCATCTGGGCACCCATGTTTTGGATCGGGTCCTTCAACTCGATTTCCTTGGCGACAGACACGCCGTCCTTGGTGACGTTCGGCGCACCGAACTTCTTGTCGATGACCACGTTGCGGCCCTTCGGTCCGAGCGTGACCTTCACGGCATTGGCCAAGGCGTCGACGCCGGCCTGCAGCTCCTTCCGGGCTGCTGTGTCAAAGGTGATTTCCTTCGGCATATTGAATGGTTTGTAATGTTAAAATCAGATGAATTCAGAGCACGGCGAGAATGTCACTCTCGCGCATGATCATGTAATCCTCGTTCTCGAGGGAGAGCTCAGTGCCGGAGTACTTGCCGTACAACACGGTGTCACCCACCTTGACGGTCATGGGCTCGTCTTTTTTGCCATCTCCCACAGCGACGACAGTGCCTTTCTGGGGCTTCTCCTTGGCTGTGTCGGGAATGATGATGCCGCTGGCGGTCTTCTCTTCCGCGGCGGCGGGCTCGACCACTACGCGGTCGGCCAGGGGCTTGATGTTTACAGACATATTGTGATTGGTGATTGTGATGTCAATGCCTTTGGCTCTTCCCCCTCATCCAATCCCGTGCCATTCGCACCAACGCTTAAAAAGCCTGTCAATTCCGTCAGTCCACCTGACAAAATGGTGGGCTGGGCCAAAAAAAATGTCAGCCGTGACAGGCTGACATTTCAAATGCTTG
>CAXHAW010000117.1:0-5896 GCA_964014525.1 uncultured bacterium | reverse complement strand
GATTCCGTGAAGTCTCGTGGGCTCGGAGATGTGTATAAGAGACAGCTGCAGGGCAAGCCACCCATTCGCCTCACTCGAGGTTTGGATTCGGCGACTTGCAATCCGGGGCCTCCACTCCCCAGATGGGCATGGGCCAATTGGGTGCGGCGTGGATGGACCGGCACCACCTCAATACCCGCAACCCAGCCGCAGCTGCCTATCTGACGAGGACCACATTCGCTGGGGGCTTTGGCATCCAAACGGAAAAGATCATGGAGGGAGACAGCGCCACCCAAGGAGAGGTTGGGGGTCTCCGACAAGTGGCCTTTGCGTTGAAACAGGCCAATGGAAAGGGCGCCATCACCTTTGGAATTCAGCCTTGGTCCAATGCAGGTTATGACGTCTCTCAAATTCGGGTTGACGACGCCGCTGACGAATACCGAATCTCCTATGAAGGCAGC
Source organism: uncultured bacterium (assembly GCA_964014525.1). Taxonomy (GTDB): domain Bacteria; phylum Bacteroidota; class Bacteroidia; order Flavobacteriales_D; family Sanyastnellaceae; genus UBA8752. The sequence goes on along the minus strand of CAXHAW010000117.1, from coordinate 5,456 downwards.
GGTGGTTTGGCCCAGGCGCATTTCGGATACGCCCGCCGATGGGAGGGCTCAGCATGGCACCGCTTCTCTGGATCGGACATATCGAAAACAGACAGTGTGCGCATCATCACCCATGTGACTGCACTTGGCGCCCGATTTGAACAGCGATTTGGCTCGTTGGTGCGATCGAGAACCATCGACATCGCCAATCCAATTTATCTGGACACCCGAGTCCAAACTGACGAATCACACCGCTCTGATGGATTCACGGTCGGCTTTGGCCATGAGCGGCTTCTGGGCTCCGAATTCAACAAGGACCACAAAATCGTAGCCAGCACCCTGCTGCGCATTGGCGGATTTGCTCAGCTGGGAAGAAGACATAACATTGACAGGTTGACCCGATGGGCCTCTTGGCAGACCCTGTCAACCGGGCCATTGGAGGTTGACTCCGTGTACCAAGAAGAGGAGAACCACGACATCGATCTCCCCCTGATCTGGTCGGCCGGTTTTGAGGTGGAGCGCAACACGAGGAAAGGCATGCGGCTTCGTGCCGGAGCCGAATGGGAACAGGCTCCTTGGTCCAGATTGTCCAGTGACTGGCTCGATCCAGGTGTCAATTTTACTGACTCTCGAACAGCTGCGGTAGGGGTATCGGTCACACCTCGCGGGGTGGATGATGCAAAGGGGGTCTGGCAACGTTCCACTTACACCTTGGGTTGGCGGCAATCTTCTGGCCAGGTGGCACTGAGCGAAGGAGTCCTCTCTTCTTCCACATGGAGCTGCGGTTGGTCACTTCCCATGCTCGGGTCTCGCTCCGGGTCCAGCCTGAACCTCGCCTTCCAATGGCGGACGCTAACAGCAGACAGCAACCCCCTCGGCCTCCGTGAGCGCAGTTTTGGCGCCACGGTAGGGTTCACCCTTCACCCCTTCTTCAAGAATCAGTGGTTGGTTCCAAGGAAGTACGATTGACCTCCCCGTTGCGGGTTAACCCAATGGCCTAATTTTGCGGCCCTATCGGAGGATGCCAACCTTTTGGCCCGGTCCTTGATTGAAATGAATAAGAAGTCCCAACCCATGACCCGATTCATCCACTCCCTCCTGTTCTTGGTTCTGACCATGGCCAGCACCGTCCTGTTTGCTCAGGATGACAGCAAATACGGAGAAACGCCTGAGCAGCAAGCTGCCTGCAAGGAGAACCTGAGCCTTTACGAGACGTACTATAAGCAGAAGAACTACGACGATGCCTATCCCTTTTGGAAGAACGCTTGTGAGGTCTGCCCTCCCAAGGTTTCCCAGAACATGTACATCAAAGGGGTAAACCTGCTCAAGCGCCAAATGAAGGCAGCGATAAAGAAAAAGAACAACGAACGGGCCATTGCGCTGCGCGACAGCGTATTCCTGTTTTATGACCTTCGGATTGAACACTTTCCGTCAACCAGCAAAAAGCCGAGCAACAGCTGTGAGGTGCTGGGCCGCAAGGCCATGGACTGGACCAGCCTGAACAAGAGAAAGGCGATGGAAGCACGCCCCATGTTTGAGGAGAGCATTGCCTGCCTCGAGGGGAAGTCTCTTGCTGCCATCTTCGACAAGTACTACTCTTTGCTCAAAACTGCCTTCATTGAAGCCGATGGTGCAGAGGCCAAGACGGAAGCACAGGAGGACCTTCTCTTAGAGTACCTGAGGTTGAGCGATTTCATCGAAGATGGACGGCAAAACGAGTTGGCATCCGCCGACAGTGCTGGCGCGGAGAAATATGCCACCACCCAGAAAAACCTCGACGAGGTCTTCGTTCAGGTCGCCAACTGCGATGAAATGGTCCCCGTGCTCGAAGGCAAGCTCAACGCCGCACCAAACGACATCGACACCAAAAAGAAGGCACTGCGCTTACTCAGTGAAAAAGGCTGCACCGACAACAGCATCTTTTTGCCTGTGGCCGAGGCTGTATATGCGGTCGATAAGAACGCCGACGCGGCGTATTCCATCGGCATTCAGCTTGCCAAAAAGGGGGACTTTGCAGCAGCCTTGCCCTATTTTGAGGAGGCTGTTGAGCTCTGTGAAGACTGCCCAAAGCTGGCGCGAAATCTGATGACGGCTGGCCAGTCGGCAAAGAACACCGGACAGGTGTCCAAGTGCATCCGATATGCCCGCCGCGCAGCCAAGGCCGATCCAGGCAACGGGGAGCCTTATCTGCTCATTGGTGACGCTGTGGCCTCCATGGTGAGCAGCTGTTCTGACAGCCCTCTGGGTGGGCGTGAAGTCTATTGGCTTGCCACCGACTACTACCAGCGCGCCAAATCGGTGGACAGCGAGGTGACCAGCAAGGCCAACACGAAAATCTCTCAAGTCAGCAAGTCATACCCATCCGTGGACGACCTCTTCACATACGGCATCGATGATGGCAAGGAAATCACGGTGAAATGCATCGGGGAAACCACCAAGGCGCGCAAGCCTTGACCCCGACAAATGCCACAATTGTCTCTTGGAGCGTGTTCCTGCTCTTGCTGACCTCATCGGGATGCAGGAACAGCCTCGAAGAGGTTTCCGACTTCGAAACGTTGGACAATGAGCCCGCACAGACCATCGAGGGAGCGGACATGGAGTACAGTGAAGAGGGGATTCTGACCCACCGCCTCAGGGCGTCCTACATGGAACGCAATGCAGAAGAAGAAGCCGCTTGGGATGTCCGTGGGGGATTTGACCTTCAGGTTCTCGACAAGAGCGGAGGAGAAGGCGCCATTCTTCATGCGGATGGGGGTCGCTTCGAAGAGGTTGCAAGACACCTGGAGGCTCGGGGGGCTGTGCAACTGATTGGCCCTTCCGGAGACACACTTCTGACTGAACTGCTTTATTGGAGCGCGGACAGTGACCGGGTGCACACCCCGGCAAGAGTAGAAGTCCGGACTGCAGAGGGAACCCTCCTTGGCACAGGACTCGAATCAGACGCCCGTTTTGAGCGGTATCGCATTCTCAGGCCCACGGGAACCTTCCACATCGACACCACCAAGACCACCGCCTCATGATTCATCGCGTTCACCTTATCGCTGAACGCGCTTGGGCGTTCATTGCCATCTTGGCACTGGGGCTTGCCATTTATGACATCGCAACCCGAGGTTGGGATGGGGGCAAGAGCAGCCTTCTCTTTCCTGCCATTGCCGGAGCATGGTATGTCACCCGCAGGGGCGTGAGGCGCAAGGTGGAGTCCTCTGCCAGTCGAGAGGAAGATCATCCCGCTTGAAACCTCGAGAATTGCACGCGCTTCCCCTAACTTGACCCTACCGCCTGGAGATTCCCGATGGACCCCGACCCTGCCAGTTTCCCGCTCCTCCTGATCTCCCTCTTGGCCTCGGCCTTCTTCTCGGGAATGGAGATCGCCTATGTTTCCGCCAACCGATTGCAGGCTGAACTGGACCGAAACCAAGGCGGTTTGCCAGGCAAAATCGTGGAGTTCCTCCTCCGCAGACCGGAACGGTTTATCGCGACGATGCTCGTCGGCAACAACCTTGCACTTGTCGTCTTCGGCTTAGAATCCGGTGCCTTGCTCGGCAGGTGGATTTTCGGGGTAGAAGAATGGGAAATGGCGACCTCCCCCCTCCTAGCCCTCAGCGTCCAGACGGCCATTGCCACATTGGTCATCCTCATCACCGCCGAATACCTGCCCAAGAGCTTTTTTCACAGTGCACCCAACCGCTGGCTGCGTGTCTTTTCTGTCCCTTTGGTCATCGTCCACGCTCTCCTTTTGCCCCCAGCTTTGGTCGTCCTCGTCCTGAGCCGGCTCTTTCTCGGACGCAGAGAAGACGATCAATCCACCGACAGTTTCGGGGCTGTGGACCTCGACCATTTTATTCGCAGTCTCAACGAAAGAATGGACAGTGAAGAAGAGGAAACTGCATTGGACAATGAGCTCCAAATCTTGCAGAATGCCCTTGACTTCTCCGCCCTCAAGGCCCGAGACTGCCTCGTTCCTCGAAATGAAATTGTCGCGCTCGATGCCGGGTCCGATCTCGCTGAGCTGGAGCGCTGCTTCACTGAGACTGGCTTGAGCAAAGTGGTGATTTACCGCGGAGACATCGACCACATTGTGGGTTACGTGCACTCGAAGGACCTGCTGCGCAAAGCCCCATCAGCGGATGGCGAAGAAAACGGAACTGCACTTTCCCGTTTGCTTCACCCGACCATCATCGTTCCAGAGCCGATGGGCGCCCAAGACATTCTGGCGGAATTCATTCGGAGGAAACGCCACTTGGCCATCGTGGTGGATGAATACGGAGGCACATCGGGGATCCTGACCATGGAAGACATTGTCGAGGAGCTTATTGGAGACATCGAAGACGAGCACGATACTGAAGCCTTGGTCGAGATGGAAATCGGAAAAGGTCACTACCGTTTCAGCGCTCGACACGAAGTCGATGACATCAACTCCCGCTTCCATTTGGCCCTTCCTGAGAATGAAGCATACGAGACGCTCGGCGGCATGGTGCTCTTCCACACCGAAGAGATTCCACCAGAAGGAACGCGATTGCAATTGGACCGCGTCAGCATCCAAGTGACCCGTGTGGACGGGGCGCGCATTGTCCTTGTCGAAGTCCTTCAAAACGACGGCGAATCAGCATAACGAGGTACGCCGCCCACGGCTTATCTTCGCGAAACATCTAGCAAATCCTGCCGCCATGGGCATGATCGAAAGCATCCGCAACCGCCAAACGCTCCTCCTCACCCTTATCGGGCTGGGCATGTTGAGCTTCCTCATTCCTTATGACGCAGTGATTGCCCTGATGGGCAACTCAGCCGGCAACCAATCAGCCGGGACCGTCAACGGGGAAGACATTTCCTTTCTCGAGTACCGAACCAAGGTGCAACAGAGAAACAACCTCTTCAACTACACGGACAACCGTGCGGCTCAGAACGAGGTATGGAGCGACATCATCTCGGAACGCCTCTACGGAGACGAATTCAGCGACCTCGGTCTCGAATTGACCAAAGAAGAGTTCGACGACATCCGATATGGTGACTTCGTGTCCCCTTGGGTTTCCCGCACCTTCTACGGAAGCCAGGTTACCGAGGAGAAAAAAGAAAACTGGAAACAGACCTTCGGACAGATGTACAGCGACCCGAATGGCCGAGCCAACTACGCCGGGTATGCAGACATCATCAGCATGAAGCGCATGCGCGAAAAGTTCGATGGCCTTGTCAAGGCGGGGCTGTCTGCGAATATGCTCGAAGGCAAGCGAGAATTCTTGCGCGCTGAAGAAAAGGTGGACTTCCGGTATGTATTGAAGCGTTACACCTCCATCTCCGATGACGAGGTGGAAGTGTCCGATCGGGACGTTCGCAACCACTACAATGCGCACAAGGAGGAATCCCAATACGAGCAACGCGCCGGACGTGATTTGGAGTACATCCGCATTCCCATTGCACCCAACTTTGACGACCGGAAACGCGTCGAAATCCAGTTCGAGCAGTGGCAGAAAGATTGGAAT
>CAXHAW010000116.1:0-5901 GCA_964014525.1 uncultured bacterium | reverse complement strand
GAATTCAAGAGACCATGGCCAGCTACATCGCTGGAATCAACCGCTTCATTGAGGAAGGAAAGACACCCTTGGAGTACGAATTGCTCGGCGTAACCCCTGAGCCATTCGACACTCATGATGTCTACTGCGCTACTGGGTTTATGGCCTACTCGTTTGCGATTCACCTCAAGTTCGAGCCCATCCTCGACTGGATGAAGGACAACCTCGACCCAGCCTACTTCGCCGACCTCGCAACAGGTGTAGAGGGATTCACGACCATTCCCGTCACCGGATCACCCGCAGACGCACGCTGGGATTCATTGATGCCCGTCACCGCCTCCACCCCGACACCCGTCACCAACCGCAGTGCCTCGGACATTTCAGGCATCGCTGCTCGCGTGCATGAACTGGATGCACTGCGCCCCGTTCCCCAATGGCTCGGCTCCAATGCCTGGGTCATCGGTGAGGACAAGACAGCCTCTGGAAAGGTGATCTTCTGCAACGATGCCCACATGGCCTACGCCCAGCCTTCGGTGTGGTATGAAGCCCACATCGTCTGCCCGGAGATCGAATACTATGGCAACCACCTTGCCGGTCTTCCCTTCCCCGCCATGGGGCACACGCGTCACCATTCATGGGGCATCACGATGTTCGAAAACGACGACATCGACCTCTATCGCGAGACAATAGAAGGCGACCAATATCTGCATGGAGGCAATTGGTATGACATGGACGTCCGCACGGAAACCATCGAGGTGGCCGGCGGCGACCCGGTGACCTTTGACGTTCGGACCACACACCACGGTCCGCTGATTGAGGAATCCGTATCGATGTGGTGGGCCTTCACCCAATACCCGGAAAACCGCATCCACGATGCCTTCTTCGGGTTCTCCCGCGCTGAAAACATGGACGACTTCGAAGCATCAGCGTCCATCATGCACGCCCCCGGCATCAACCTGATGTACGGGGACTCAACCGGCAACATCGCCTGGTGGGCCTGCGCCAAAATGCCTGTCCGTCCTGAGGGACTCGACACCAAAGTTTCCCTCGACGGCACGGACCCTGCCAACGACTATACCGAGTGGATCCCCTTCCGACTCAATCCCAAATCGGTCAACCCCGAATCGGGGTTCGTGTACTCGGCCAACAACGCGCCAGACAGTGTCGCTGGTCAGCATTATCCCGGCCACTATTACTCGGGGAACTCACGCGGAAAGGCCATTTTTGACGCACTCTCGGCCAAAGACGGCTGGACGCTGGACGACGCACAACAGCTCCAGCTGGATCACCACTCGCCCGTGTATGAGAAAAACTGTGCGATGATGCTCGCCTACATCTCAACATCGACGGTTGACCCCAAGGTCGAAGCCGCTGTGGAACACCTGCGAGGGTGGGATGGCAGCCACCTGGCAGGCGACATCGCCCCTACCCTTTACTATCGATGGATGTACAGGGCAATCGAACAGGCGATGTACGATGAATTCCAAAAGGCAGCCAGCGATGAAACCACCGCAGAAAAATTTGAAAACTGGCACCGAACCATCATCAGTGAGAACAGCTTTCCCCGGCTCCTCGCCAATGCCGACTCCCCTTGGTGGGACAACGTGAGCTCAGTCAACGTAAAAGAAAACCCAAGCTTCATTCTCACCCTGGCCCTGATTCAGGCCTGCAGTGACCTAGAGGACACCTTCGGACCAGATCCAAAAGGGTGGCGTTACGACAAGCTGCACACTGTCACACACAAACACGCCATGGCCGATGTCCCTGTTCTGGGAAGTTGGCTGAACGTCGGTCCTTACGGACTGCCAGGCGCGAAAGATGCCCTCTGCAAGTACGAATTCAAGCTGAAGAAAGACGTCGACTACGGCATCTTCTCGGGACCATCCAAGCGCATTGGAATTGACTTCTCAAATGTCGACGGGGCAGAGAGCATTTTACCAACTGGCCAATCAGGCAATGTGTTCAGCCCATTCTATGACAACCAAGCGCCGCTGTATCACGCTGGGCAATTCCGCGCGATGCGCATGGACCTAGAAGACATCCAAGCCCACACCACTGCTGTCGCAACAATCCGTCCGTGAACCCGAGACGCACACTTGCACATCCCGCATTCCAACATTCGAAATGCGCCCCATATTGACCCTTCCAATGTCATCGTACATGCACCTTCTGATGCGCCCTTCTTCGATTGTCATTGGCTTGTTTTTGATGCTCATGTCCGCCCAGGCACAAGACGAGAACAGAAAAGAGAAATACATTGAATCCAATTGGGGAATCGCCGCCGTGCAGCCCATTATCGATGCAGGGCTCTTCCCATTCCCGGGGACGTCTGTCCTCTTCGGAAGCCGGAAGTTCTATGCAAACGACACCTTTTTGGACACCCAAATCGGCTTGGCCTTCCCCAGCATCCTTACCGGCAAAATCGGCTACGGAAAGCGCTTCGCAGATGGGGCCAGTCTGACGGCAGGGGTTCGCGTCTTCCCGACCCACCTGTTCCTGACCACGGGAATCCCAAGACAAAATTGCCACCGGGATATCAGCGAAGCCAAACTGCGAAGGCTTGCCAAAAGGGGGAAAACCGCAGCGGACATCAAGTGCTCAGAATGGGTTTTTTCTGTGGAAGCCTCTCCCCTGCTGGCTGAGGGATTTTTGCCTGATGGGATTTCAGATGAACTGAACCTGCTCACGTTCACATCCACCTTCATGATCAGCATCGGACACCGTTGGATGTACTGAGTCCATGTGGCTTGCCAAAAAGCCATGCGCCCAAATCTGCGCTTGGCACTGAGTTTTTCACTTTTCGGGCCACAATGGGCCTTCACTCCCGTGGACAGGTGTACATTGTACACCAACTGCACGGCCTGCCCTTTTTCCGGCATCACCATACCGAGGAAAAGACAGTCCAATACACTGCAAATCAAAACGATGAACCACAACACCTCGCGCCAATTCCGATGGATGGCGCTGTTCACCATGGCATTGCTCAGTTGCAGCACGTTGCCCTTGTTCGCCCAATCCATTTCCCTCACCGGAACCGTCCTTGACGACGAATCAGGCGATCCCCTCATCGGAGCCACCATCTCAGAGGATGGAACGACCAACGCCACCAGTGCTGCCGCAGACGGATCCTTTACACTCAAGGTCAAGTCTCTTCCGACAGCCTTGAAAATCAGCTTTATCGGCTACGAAGCGCAAGTGCGCGCGATCGCAACGGCTGCCCCAATTCGTGTGTCGCTCGGCTTGGATGCAGAATTGGTCGGCGAAGTCGTGGTTGTGGGATATGGACGCCAAAAGAAAAAGGTCTCGACAGGCTCCATCTCCAAGGTGAGCGCCAAAGACATCGAAGGCATCGCCGTCGCGGATGTGACCTCCACGCTTGAAGGCTTAACGTCGGGCTTGATCGTGAACGAATCCAGTGGTCAGCCAGGTTCAGGCAAGAGCATCCTGATCCGCGGCATCAGCACCAATGGAGACAACTCCCCGCTGTACATCGTGGATGGCGTTCAACTCGGCAACATCGACAACATCAACCCTGGCGACGTGGAGTCAGTGGACGTGCTGAAAGATGCGGCCTCAAGCGCCATTTATGGAGCCCGTGCTGCCAACGGTGTTGTGATCATCACCACCAAGAATGGCAGCAAGGGCGACGGCAGCATCACCTACTCTTCCAGCTACCTCAATTCAAATCCATGGAAACTGCCGGACATGCTCGGGGCAGAAGACTACGTGATCCTGATGCGCGAAAAATTCGCCAACAGCAACCAAACCTCGGCACTGGATGTTTTGGGCTTTCCCAACTTCGGAGACCCATTGGCAGCCAGCACCAATTGGATGGAGGAGATTTTCAATTCTGCCCAAGTCATCAACCACCGCATCACGGCTTCCGGGAACAACTCCTATTTGTCCTTTGACTATTGGGACCAAAACGGTGTCATCGGTGGAGAGAAGTCAAACTACAAGCGCTATGCCATGCGCTACAACTCATCCAAGAAGGTCAAGGATTTCCTCACCATTGGACAGAACTTGTACTTGAACCGGACGCAGAACAACAACATCGGCACCAACAGTGCCTTTGGTGGCGTCCAGTCTGACGCGTTCGCATACGATCCCATTACACCACTATATGACGACGAAGCCGATTTCGGATTCGCTCAGTCTCCTTGGGTGCAGAAGGAGTACATCAACCCATTGAGCCGTCTGTACCTGGCTGGCGGGGACAACAAGTCTGATCAAATTATCGGAAACGTCTATGTTGAAATCGAGCCAATCAAGGGGCTCCGCCTCAAGTCCGACGGTGGTTTCGACCTCAATTGGTACGACTACCGCTACTTCAACCCGACCTACTACTTCCACCCTGCAGCCCAGAACCTGAGCAACGACGTGGGCCAAGGGTCCGGGAACTTCCAAGGCTTCCAGTGGGAAAACACCGCCAACTACACTACCCAACTGCAAGAGAAGCACAACCTCGACTTCCTCGTGGGAACGTCCTTCCGTTCCACAGAATTTCGCCAAGTCGGTGGCTCAACGCAAAACATCCCATCAGACGCAGAATTCAATCCGAACTTCCACTACATTGATGCCGGACAAGACACCCTAGAGTTGGCGTTCGGCGGGGCCTCAGTGGATTACGCGTTAATCAGCACGTTCGGCCGATTGCTCTACAACTATGACGAGAAGTACCTCTTCTCAGCCACAATCCGCCGCGACGGCTCCTCCAATTTTGGTGAAAACAACCGCTTTGGTGTATTCCCTTCTGCATCATTGGGATGGGTGGCCTCCAAGGAAGACTTCCTCAAGGACTCGGACAAAATCAGCTTCCTCAAGGTGCGTGCATCATGGGGTGTCAATGGCTCTGACCGGATTTCGGCGTTGAGCTACGTCGCCCGAATTCAGAATGTCTTTACCTATCCCTTCGGCACAACGGAACAGACCATCAATACCGGAACAGCACTTGCTGCTCCACCCAACCCCAACGTGCGTTGGGAGGAGAGCGAGCAACTTGACCTGGGTGTCGAACTCGGTCTCTTCGACGACAAGCTCACCTTGGAGGCCGACGTGTACCGCAAGCGCACGAAGGACCTGCTCATGACCCAACAGATCCCAGGCTATGTGGGGGCAACGAACAACCCCACCTCCAACCTCGGCGAAATCCTTAATGAAGGCATCGAGCTCGGACTTGGGTATCGCATGAGCCAAGGCGACTGGAAGCTCAACACCAACCTGAACTACACCCATTTCCGGAACGAAGTCGTCAGTGTCGCAGGTGAAACCGGATACCTCAATGGTTGGGGATGGCCGGTTCGCAACACCGCCATCACGCGGATGACGGAAGGCTACGCTGTGGGACACTTTGTCGGCTACGAGGCCGACGGCATCTTCCAGGATCAGGCCGACATCTTTAGCCACATCAACTTCGAAGGAGATCCACTGCAGCCCAATGCACAGCCTGGAGACATTCGCTTCCTCGACTCAAACGGTGACGGCGTGATCAACTCCGACGACATCACGGACATCGGAAATCCATGGCCAAAGCACATCATCGGTCTGAGCACCAACCTGACCTACAAGGATTTCTACGTCAACGCCATCTTCAATGCCCAAATCGGACACGACATCTACCGCACCTACGAGCGGAGTGACGTGACCTTCTCCAACATGCAGACCTTCTGGCTCGACCGTTGGACCCCAGAGGCACCCAGCGAAGAGCTGCCTCGCCTGACGTCAACCGACCCCAACAACAACCAGCGCCCCTCCAGCTTTTACGTAGAAAAAGGCAACTTCCTCCGCCTCCGCAACCTGCAAATCGGATGGAACCTCCCACGCGAGTGGACGCACCGTGCCAAGATGAAGGAGGTCAAGGTTTACCTCACAGGAACTGTCTCTTATACACATCTGACGCTGCCGACGATCCTACCTGTGTAG
>CAXHAW010000115.1:0-5910 GCA_964014525.1 uncultured bacterium | reverse complement strand
GCAGCGCGGAAGCCTGCTATCGAAGCTCCTCTCGGGCCGTTGCACTCGCCACCCGAACCGGAGCCCGACGGCATGTCCGGCACATCTCGACCGCACGTGAACTGGGACTCTTTGATGGGAGTATATCGCTGTCCGAAAAGCGGATTACAGCAGAAGCCTGTACGCACCATGTGTGGTTCACTGACGCCGATTATGCGGAACGAAAGACCCGAATCAAGTGGAACCCCGCGGTCAAAACTTCTGATGACCGCGCCGCCATCCGATCCGCATTAAAGCCCGGAGGTGCAATCGACGTGCTCGCTACCGATCACGCCCCACACACCATTGAAGAAAAATCCAAACATTATTGGAAGGCCCCTTCGGGAGGCCCACTTGTCCAACATGCCCTTGTGGCCCTCTATGAGGGAGTGTCCCAAGGCTGGCTAGAGCTCACCGACATTCCTCGCCTGACCGCACATCGGGTGGCCGAGCTGTTTGACATTCCCGACCGGGGGTACCTCCGCGCCGGGTTCGCCGCCGACTTCGTTCTCGTGGACCCAAACTCACCTTGGACCGTCACTGAAGCGGGAATCCTGAGCAAATGTGGGTGGTCCCCCTTTACGGGCGACGGGTTCTCTGCAAGGGTAGCCAGCACGTGGGTCAACGGAGTCCAAGTCTGGGACGGAAAAAACATCATCGAACCCGCCGACGGTGTAACCCACGCCGGCAGAAGACTAACGTTCGCCAGATGATGTCTACGCGCCTGCCTTTGGTGTTGGCCCTTGCCGCCCTCACAGCCGGATGTGACCCAAGGCCAGCCAAAGACGTGCCGCCCATTCCCGGAGGCTTCATCGAGAGGGAACAGTTCATCGGAATTCACGCCCAACTCCAACTCCTAGAAGCAGCGCACCGGCAACACATGTTAAAAGGGGACCGCGACCGTGCCCGAGCGCGATATCGTGCCAGCATCCTCAAAGAGGCAGGGGCAACCGATTCAGCCTTTACAGCCACATACAATTGGTGGTACAGCCAACCCGAAGCGCTCCCAGCCCTTCTCGAAGCGGTTCAAGTGCATTTGGACTCCATGGCCCGGCAAAGCCAATCAAACTAATCACCCCTTGCCCTTCGCCATGCACTGGCGAATTACATCTCGAATGGGTGTGAACTCAAAGCCGGGCAGCACACCCAACAGCTTGGAGGTGTCATAGCGATGGCTCACCTGCGTATTGAACGCCAAGTCACGCGTGAGCATGGGCGCAGTCCGAGTCAACCAAGACCAAAAAGCCGCCGAGCGCCAAGCCAAACTGAGCATCCACCCCTTCAGCGGACGGGTCGGCCCGGCTACACCAAATTCGTTCGCCACCCATACCATCACATCCCGGTGCCTCACCTCCTCCGCAGAAACGATGAAACGCTCCCCCAAAATGCCCTGTTGTCCCGATTCAATTGCGGCATCCAACGCTGCGCAGACCTCCATCAAGTCCGCCACACCGACAAATCCACCCCCGCCCACCGGATAATGCCTTCGCCCCTGCGATGCTCTGCGATACACCATTCCAGAACTCTCCCCATACCTGGCGTCGCCTAGAATCACAGTCGGATTGACCACGACGGCCTCTAAGCCTTCCGCAACGCCTCGCCAAACCTCCATTTCAGCGGCATGCTTGCTCACCCCATACGGCGTGGCCCCGGCCCCATCTGCCCAGTCCGCAGTCTCCACCACCGGCAATGACAGGCCCGTATCAGGATCCTTGGCACTGCGGCCCAATGCGGATACTGACGAAATATGAAATAACCGCCTAACACCGGTCGCCAGCGCGGCGTTGACCACGTTGGCTGTGCCCACGGCATTGACAGCCTTCAACGCACCTTCATCACCCGTTTGAAAACTGACCCGACCCGCGGCATGAAAGACACGAACGCAACCCTCCATGGCCTCCTCGAGGCTCAAAACATCGGACAGGTCTGCCTTTCGCCATTGAAGCGCACCCCATGCAACATCAAACCCCGACCTCAATCGCTCACGCAAAACGCCCTCTACACGCGCTAGGTCACTGCCCTCTCTATACAGGGCCACAGTGGGCCATCCGCGCTCCAACCGAAAGACAAGGCGCTCCATCCCGACCAAGCCTGTGGCACCGGTCACCAATTCTTGTGAAGGGCCATGGCCCTGATTCGGTTTAAACATCGCCGCCGAAGGTAACTTTCACCTCCCAGCGCCGCCGAGTGGAAGCCACGCAACACATACAACGCATCCTCCAACGACTCCCAGACAGTCCTGGGGTCTATCAGCACTTTGACCGCGATGGCAAACTGCTGTACATCGGCAAGGCGAAGAGCCTCAAAAAACGGGTGTCCAGCTACTTCAACAAGAAGACATTCGAAAACCGCAAAACCCAAATCCTCGTCCAAAAGATTGCCGACATCCAGTTCATTGTCGTTCCAACGGAAGTGGACGCCCTCCTTTTGGAAAACAGCCTGATAAAAGAACACCAGCCCCGCTACAACATCGAGCTTAAAGACGACAAGACCTACCCTTCCATCGTCATCCGAAAAGAACCCTTCCCCAGAATTTACGCCACGCGCAAACTCATCCAAGATGGAAGTGAATACTTCGGCCCCTTCACAAGCGCGAAGACCATGAACACCGTTTTGGCACTGTGCAAGTCGCTCTACCCCTTGATGTGCAACTCGTGCCGCTCCCTGTCCATCAAACAGACCAAGTCCGATAAAAAGATCACCGAGTTCCGGTCTTGCTTAGAAGCAGATTTAGGCAAATGCACTGGGCCTTGCCTAGAGCAGGCGAGCCGAGAGGACTACACCTCTTCTATAACAGCCATCCGCAAATTGCTGAAAGGACAATTGAGCGAGGTCATCCGGGTCCTCAAAAAACAAATGCGCTCGGCATCTGACGAGTTTCGCTTTGAAGACGCGGAGGCATTGAAAAGAAAACTGGCGGCCGTTCAGCAATACCAGGCAAAAAACACCGTGGTCCATCCCGGCATAACCGATGTAGAGGTTTATTCCATTGTGGAGGACACCACCCGAGCCTATGTGAACTTTTTGAAGGTCCAGAATGGCGCCATCATCAAGGGACACACATCAGAGGTTCAGCGCAAACTCGCGGAAAACACGAGCGAATTGCTTGAGGCTGCAATCGTGAGAATGCGAGACACGTTTCAGTCCCAATCCAAGACGATATACACCCCGTTTCCCATCGACCTTCCACTCGAAGGGGTCCAGCTTCATGTCCCCCAACGCGGAGACAAATTGAGGCTGATAGAAATGTCCGAGCGGAACGCCAAGTACACCATGCTCGACCGGCGCAAGCAACAAGAGCAGGTCGATCCAGAAGCCGCACAAAACAGAATCATGGAGACCCTTCAAAAGGACCTTCACCTCAAAGAAAAGCCGATTCACATCGAGTGCTTCGACAACTCCAACATCCAAGGCACCAATCCAGCATCGGCTTGCGTGGTGTTCAAAAAGGCCAAGCCGTCCAAAGCAGATTACCGAAAGTTCAACATCAAAACTGTCCAAGGACCAGATGACTTCGCCTCCATGGCCGAAGTCGTCCACCGCCGTTACAAACGGCTGTTGGATGAAGGCGAGCCACTCCCTCAACTCATCATTGTCGACGGAGGAAAAGGCCAACTCTCCAGCGCCGTAGGGGCATTGGACGCATTGGGTCTGCGAGGCAAAGTGGCCATCATCGGCATTGCCAAGCGCCTAGAGGAACTGTACTTTCCGGGTGACAGCATTGCGCTCCACCTGGACAAACGATCAGAATCGCTCAAGTTGATCCAGCGCATGCGGGATGAAGCGCATCGATTCTCGCTCGCCCACCACCGAAAACGTCGAAGCGCGGCAGCACTGCACAGCGCCCTAGATGACATTGCTGGTGTCGGGCCCGCTACACGCCAGAAACTGATGGAGGCGTTTGGCACAGTCGACTCCATCAGAAAAGCGGGCGAAAAGGACCTGCTCCGTGTCGTCAATCTCAAAGTGGCACAAGCCATTCGCCGCTGGGCATCAGAAGAAGATGGCCAAGCAGGTTGAGCACTTCGATTAACCTTGAATCCAGCGGCGTGTGATGCGGCCTTGACCCGTTTGCACGCTAATCAAAAACGCGCCCGGACGAACGTCCGTCAACCGCATTCGATCCACGCCTTGCGCAACATCCCATCGCTGAACGGTGCGGCCCAAAATATCCAAGAGCTCAACGCGGGTTCCAGCGGGGCAAGCCGACCCAAAACTCAGCTCTGCACCCTGCTCAATGGGAACAAGGATGATGTCCAAAACGGCGCCATCCAACGCGTAAACGTCGGCTGCACCAGACGCCCGAAAGACACGATCAGCCAAGTTGTTGCAAACCAAAACAGCCTCCTCATCCTCGCCGTGATTAACCAGTCCTGAGCCCACTGACAAAAGGTGAAAGAAGCCCAAAATATCAGCCTCCACATCCAGCACAAGGACCCCGTTCTCGACAAATGCGGCCACTTCCGTCTCACCAGGAAAGTGATTGTCATCTCCCAATGCGTGAATCTCTAGCGTGCCATCTGTTGTTCCTCCCTCCAGCGCAACGAAACGGTACCCCGCCGCCCAGCCCCAATGCATGCTGGGAACTTGAGGCGCAAGCGGGTGGTCTGCCGGCCACGATGCCGGGTCTGCATGGTTGTTCTCAGGGTCAATTCCCACGTGAAATTTCAATGACTCTACACTTTGAACCCCTGAAATGCTGCCCAAGGGGTGAAGCCCATCAGAAAAACCGTCGGCAAGCACGTACGCCATGGGAATCGGGGTTTCTTGTCCACCGTCGTGGACGAGCGTCAACATGCTGAGGTAGTACTCAAGCCGATCGATTTCCACCAACTCCCCAGAAGGCGTGACCACGGACAGTGGACTGCCCGCGTCTGACTGCCCAACCTTGTGGTCGATTCGCAAGGCCAAAGAAGTCTGAGAGTGAGAGCCCCAGCACATGCCCATAAAGGCAACCAACAGAAAAGAAAAGCGCACGTTCGACATTACCCTAAGATAACCATTTCGGACGGGGTTAGTTTTGTCCCATGGACGAGGAACGCACAGAAATCGGAACGCTGGGGGAGTTCGGCCTGATCGCCGAACTGACGCAGGATCTAGAAACGCACCAAGACAGCACAAAGGTGGGTGTGGGAGACGATGCTGCTGTATTAGCTCCAGTCCCAGGCCACCGTACCCTGGTGAGCACCGACCTGCTCTGCGAGGGCATCCATTTCGACCTAACGTACTCACCGCTCAAGCATCTTGGATACAAAGCAGTGGTGGTCAACTTGAGCGACATCTGTGCCATGAACGGAACGCCAAGACAGGTGGTCATGGGCCTAGGCCTCTCCAATCGCTTCAGTGTTGAAGCGGTCAAAGAACTCTATGACGGAGTCAAACTGGCCTGCTCGCGCTACAAGGTGGACCTCGTGGGTGGAGACACGACCAGCTCAAAGGCAGGGCTCACCCTGTCGGTCACTGCAATAGGAGATGCTCCTGAAGACAAGGTCGTTTTGCGCGGCGGGGCCAAAGCCGGAGACCTCCTGGTGGTCAGCGGCGAGTTGGGCGGCGCCTACATGGGACTGCAAATCCTCGAGCATGAAAAGTTGGTCTTTAAAGAGGCGCCGGGCGCACAACCTGACCTCTCAGGCCACGAAGGGCTGCTGGAGCGGCAGCTCAAGCCAGAGGCCCGAACCGACGTGGTGGAAGAGCTCGCCAAGCTGGAGCTGACGCCGTCAGCGATGATTGACATCTCCGATGGACTGGCATCCGAAGCGTTGCATATCGCCGCCCAAAGCGAGTGCGGCGTGAAGCTCTACGAGGACAAAGTTCCGATGGCGGACGAGATGTACGACACCGCCAGAGAATTCAATCTGGACCCCACGTTGTGTGCCCTCAGTGGAGGGGCTG
>CAXHAW010000114.1:0-5916 GCA_964014525.1 uncultured bacterium | reverse complement strand
GTCAATGAGGTGGCCCGAGGCCGTGTCTGGACCGGTCAGGATGCCATGGACATCGGCTTGGTCGATGGCATGGGCAACCTTCAAGATGCTGTGGCGCTCGCCGCGGACATGGCGGGCATCAGCGAGCCGGAACTGGTGGAGTTGCCTGAGGCAGTGGACCCCTTTGAACAGTTCGTCGCGGAATTTGCCGGAGTCAGCTCGGCCATGGCCATCGCCAAGGCAGCAGGCATCGAAGGTGATGTTTTGGCGTCCTTGCTCGAGGTGGAGGCCTTGATGAACGCAGCGCCACAGGACCGGATTCAGGCCCGCATGCCTTACACAATTAGGCTCTACTGATGGCGGAGGGCCATCGCGCCACTTCTATGGACGCGTTGGGGCGGCTCAGTCCGGAGGCCTTTTCGGCCGCCGGGAAGTTGCCCCTTCGTTTTGTTCTGGATAACCTCAGGAGCGGCCTCAATGTGGGCTCGGTCTTCCGCACGTCCGATGCTTTCCGCCTGGCGGGTGTTGAGCTCTGCGGTTACACAGCCCGTCCGCCCCATCGCGACATCCTCAAGACGGCACTCGGCGCCACGGAGCACGTGCCTTGGCGGGGCCATGACGACACCGTCAGTGCCATTCGGAGCCTTCAGGCGGATGACGTGTGTGTTTACGCATTGGAGCAAGCGTCAGGTGCCACCGCCCTCGAAGATTGGTCTCCCCAGCCGGAAGAGCGCTGGGCGGTGGTCCTCGGAAATGAGGTCCGTGGCTGCTCGGAGGATGTGCTCTCCGCTGTGGACGGCGTATTGGAAATCCCTCAGTTTGGGGTCAAGCACAGCCTCAATGTTTCTGTTGCTGCAGGCATGGTGTGTTGGCAGGCTTTCCAATCCTTGGGTCCGCCGGTCAGCATTTGAAGCCTTACCCGTCAGGGTGGCACTTCAGTCCACTTTCGGATAAAGTGATGCAAAAAGCCCCGAACCGCTGCTGCGGTCCGGGGCTTTTCAAATGCGTTTGTCTTGGTTTCAGTCGAGGTCCCGGAACTCCAAGTCAGCGCTGGCCTTAGAGGACAGGCCGGCATCTTTTTCGACGGCCATGTCGCGGTGGCGCTTGGCCTCAGCATCGTTGCCAACGTGGGCATAGCAGATGGCCATCACATAGTGGGCCACGGCGCTGTCGTCGCCTGCGTTATCCAAAATGGTTTTGGCACCATTGGCGTCACCATTCAAAAGCTTGGCGAGGGCTGCATTGACTGTCGCCTCTCCGCTGAAGTTTGAAATGGCTTGGCTGTAGTTGCCTTCTTGGATGGCCAAGATTCCCTTGTTGTACTTGACTGCATCGCCGGCTCCCGAAGCACTGCCCAACAGGCGTTTGGCATCGGCGAGGTTGCCTTTCATGCGAGCAACCGCACCGAGGTTGTTGTTGATGATGGGGCTGTCTCCCCGCTCATCCGACGCCATGAAGCGATCGGCGGCTTGGTTCAGCTTGCCCATGTCCATCAAGATGACCCCTTCGTTGTTGGGGCCGCGCCAATCGTCTGAGTGCACACTGCTGGCAGCCTGATACACCTTGAGCTTGTCGTCGTTGCTCTCGAACAGGGTGGCGGCATACAGCACCTCTTCAACGGTCAGAGACTCTGCATTGGTCATGGCCAGTGCCATGAGCTCTTCGTCCGTGTATCCTTCAATGTCGTAGTTCAAGACAACCATTGAACGGCGCAAAGCGGGCAGGATCTCCTTTTCAATTTCCTGGTACGTCTTGGCGATGTTCTTGATTTCGTCTTCCCGGCGGTTCTTGTCGCTGTACATGGACAGGACGCGAAGGATGAGGTCTTTGTCCTCAATCTCCGAGGCGCGCATGAGGGTCTGGAATCCGTCCCAGTCTTCACCCTTGGGGTTGTTGCCGTAGAAGCCGTCTTCTACGTCAATCTTGGCGCGCTTCAGGAGCTTGGACACAGCGGCATTGGCACTTTCTGCGCGTTCAAGCGCCAGGTCTTCGTTGAGGGTGATTTCGCCCTCCGGTGAAGCATAAGCACTGACTCTGGTGCCCTTCAGCATAACGCTGTCGTGGTCTGCTGCAAAACCAATGAAGTCTTTGAGCGCTGCCATGTCCTCATCGCGAAGCTCAGCAGAGCGCACGTTGGAACGGTTGTAAGCATAGTGGATTTCAGCTTCCTCGGTGTAGGAGACAACGCGCTGGAATGCATCCGCTCCAATCACGAACTGATCGTCGGACTGGACCCAGTTTTGAGTGGTGATTACACCATCACCCAGAACGAAGGGTGCAAAGTCCATGGACTTACTGCCCATCGCTCCGCTGATGCGAAGCTCGAGTCGGGCACCGTCCTCCATGCCTTCTTGGTAGGCAACCTTGGCGGTGTAGTCAAAGGATTTAGCGGCCTTGAAGGGCACCACAGTGAAGTTTCCAGCGGCGTCTTCTCCCTGGAATCCCTGGGTTTCGAACGCGGCCTCACCACCGTCCCAGACAAGGACAGGCGTGGCCTCGATGGAGGCCTTCTTGGCGAAGTACTTCTCTGGGAAGGTGCCGGAGAGGTTCAGCTGGACCTCGTTGCCTCGAAGGACGAGGGGTTCGGGGTCCATCTTGAGATTGAGCTCCTCAATGGCCTTTTCCATTTTTCCGAGTCCGCCGCACCCGGGAAGGGTGAGCAGAAGGGCAAAGGCGGGGAGCAGAAACGCCAGAGGTTGGCGGATGATGTACTGCATGGTCATGAATCGAATTCGGGACAAATCTAATGCGTCTAGGCACTCAATCAGGCTTGGACGACACCCATTGCGGAGAACTTTCGAATACGGGCGTCAATACGCTTGTCTGGGTTCTGGACACGGAGTTTGCGCAGGTGCTTGAGAATCTCCGCTTTGACCCCTGAAAACGCGGCATTCCGATCATTGTGAGCACCACCGAGTGGTTCCGAAATGATGCCGTCGATAAGTTTATGCCCCAGCATATCATCAGCTGTCAGCTTCAGGGCTTCAGCCGCTTCGACCTTGTGGTCCCAAGAACGCCAGAGAATGCTGGAGCAGGATTCTGGAGAAATGACCGAGTACCAAGTGTGCTCCATCATCAGAACGCGGTCACCAATTCCGATGCCGAGCGCACCGCCCGAGGCCCCCTCGCCGATGATAACACAGATGACGGGGACCCGAAGTTGCATCATCTCAATGATGTTCCGAGCGATGGCCTCCCCTTGTCCACGTTCTTCAGCTTCCAGACCGGGATAGGCTCCTGGTGTGTCAATGAGGCACACCACCGGGCGGTTGAATTTCTCTGCCAGCTTCATCAGACGCAGCGCTTTGCGATAGCCTTCTGGGTTGGCCATGCCGAAGTTCCGGTACTGGCGGAGCTTGGTGTTGGCTCCCTTTTGTTGGCCCACGAACATGACGGGCAAGTCATCAATCATGCCCAGACCACCCACCATCGCCTTGTCATCCTTGCAGTTCCTGTCACCGTGCAGTTCCAAAAAACGGCCGTTGGTGAGGGCTTCAATGTGGTCGAGGGTGTAGGGACGATCTGGATGGCGGGAGACCTGTACCCGCTGCCACGGGCTAAGGTTGGCATAGATTTCTTGGCTGATCTCGGCAATTTTCTGCTCGAGGTCGGCCACAGTGCTTTGCATATCGACCTGGCCTTGGCCATCGATGTCCTGTGCCTGATCGAGTTGCTCTCTGAGCAAACGGATGGGCTCTTCGAAATCGAGATAGTTCATGGGCATTCCGCTTCGGGAGTGACGAATGGTCACAAACGTACTGCGACCGGACAGGATTTCCGCCCGAACAAGCGGCAGATTCTCAACCCCGTGCCTTGAGTTCCGAGACCATGGCGCGAACGGCTCGGCCGCGATGGCTGATGGCGTTTTTGGTTTCAGGGGTCATTTCCGCAAAGGTGACGGTTCCCTCCTCCGGTATGAAAATCGGATCGTAGCCGAAACCATCCACTCCACTTCGCGCCTTCGCGATGTGCCCTTTGCAGATGCCTTCAAAGGTTTGGGTTCCCTCTGCGGTGGTCAGTGCGATGACCGTTCGAAAGCGGGCTGACCGGTTTGCTGTGCCGTCAAGTGCGCTGAGGAGTTTGGCCATGTTGGCGTCTGCATCCTTCGCGTCTCCAGCATAGCGAGCAGTGTGCACACCAGGTGCACCTGCGAGGCTGGTGACCTCCAATCCAGTGTCATCTGCAAAGCAATGGACGCCGTAGTGCTCCAAGACATATTCGGCCTTTTGGATGGCGTTACCGGGAATGGTGGGCGCCGTTTCCGGAATGTCTTCGAGGCAGCCGATATCGTCTAGACCTACAATGTCATAGTGATCGGAAAGCATCTGGGCGATTTCCCTGACTTTTCCGGAGTTGCGGGTTGCAAAGACGAGGCGAGGCTTGATCATGGTGCAAAGTTCGTCGGGATCAGCGCCGGCAGATTTTGCCGGTTTCGGTTTCTTCAAATGAGGCCATCCAAACGACCGATCTCGGCCGGTCAGGGTGGGGATGGGCCTGAGACAGACAGTCGATCAATGCTGTTTCTAGCCCCTCGTCCGCATTGCCTTCCAACACCAAGGTGACCTGCATGCCGACCGTGGGGTGTGGGCGCCCAGCGATGTACCATCGGCGCAACCCGACCAGTGGGGACACCCATGGGTCGATTCGCCTTTCGAGGTCGGCTGGGTGCACCTTGAGTCCGCCTGTGTTGATGACGTCATCCAATCGCCCTTGCCAGCAGAATCCCGTGTGCCCAGTTTCTGCATCGGTTGATGGAATCACAACATCTTTGGTGTGGAGTTCGTGAACGCCGCGATTGGGTGCATTCAGAATCGCCCCTCCGTCCTCAGCAATGCTCCAGGTGACGCCGGGAAGGGGCAAAAAGGTGGGGTTGCCGAGGTGTCGCGTGGCAATGTGGGTCAAGGTTTCCGTCATTCCGAACCCCAGATGGACCGCACATCTCGCTTCTTGTGCAGCCTTCAGAATTTCTCTCTCTTGCACCGGAGAGACCGCACCACCTCCGAGCAGCAGGGTTCGGAAGGCGGCCAATTGATTGCTTTTGGCAAGTTTGGAGGCCTGCTGGGGTGTTGCCACTGCGAAATCGTAGGGTTCGTCATTTGGTGCTGGGGGAACGCGGGGTTCCACTGCTGGGCGACTCTGGGTCAGGGACCAACCAAGGATTCGGGTTCGCCACCACATCATGCGTCCCCCGACACCTTCCGGTGGCAAAGCAGACCACGCGGTAACGGGGGGATCGATGTCCCGTGAAATCAGGCCGAAATGGGCCGCTGTGGCGTGTGCGGAAGCCACGACCGAATCATGCTCAAAATCGAAGGTCTTCGGCGCACCCGTGCTGCCAGAAGAGCGTCCCTCTGCTCTTCCATTTGCCCAATCGGCATCCACAGCGAGAAAGGGGAGAACCCAATCCGGTGCAGGCCCCTGGTCGGAGGCGTCGGGAATTCGCCAAAAGTCCGTCATCCGAGCAACGCGCTGAGGTCCCAGGTGCGCAGGGATCCATTGGCCTGCGCTTTTGGCTGGTCGAGGCAAATCTCACCATTGGCAACCACCAAAGGGGAGGGCAAGTTGTTGGAGAAGAGGCTGCCGGTGCCCAGCCCTTGCGGTATCGGTTGGGCTTCGTCGGCGGTGGCGTCAGCGGCCCATTGGGCGATGGCGTTCAGCCCAACATTGCTCTCGAGTGCACTCGTTGCCCACCAACCCGCACCCACTTCTGTCGCAAGGTCAATCCAATGGTTGGCCTCCAAAAGTCCGCCGATGAGGCTGGGCTTCAGGATGACAAAGGCGGGCTTCACCATTTGAAGTAGGTTGCGGCGGAGTGCGGTGTCGTTGACCCCAATCAGTTCTTCATCCAAGGCGATGGGGATGGGGGAATCTGAACAAACGGCCTGCAGCTTTTTCCATTGTCCTGGCCGGATGGGCTGTTCCATACTGTGGATGTCC
>CAXHAW010000113.1:0-5933 GCA_964014525.1 uncultured bacterium | reverse complement strand
GGGTTGCCGCAATGGATACCCAGCTAACAATGGAAGCAGCGCCGAGACGACCCAACGTAAAAGACAAGCCCTTTATGCGACCCGGTGCTCTTGGCGTCTTCGAACATTGGACAATTGACACGTTCCCCGTCACCGGCAAGTAATACAAAGTGGCATTCATCACACAAAAGCAGCGAAGC
Source organism: uncultured bacterium (assembly GCA_964014525.1). GTDB lineage: Bacteria > Bacteroidota > Bacteroidia > Flavobacteriales_D > Sanyastnellaceae > UBA8752. The sequence goes on along the minus strand of CAXHAW010000113.1, from coordinate 5,754 downwards.
ACAACAGCGCTTAACAATTCAGACTTTACAGATTCAAAGCCCCTAGTGAATGATAATTTACATTATGTAAAATAGAGCAGGAAAAGAAAAGGGAGCCATGGCCCCCATTTCTTATTTAGGATATTCAGACTTACTCGAGGGTCTTCAATTTGGCGCTCACCTTGAGCATTTCCTCGTCCATGCCCACTCGCGCATAAATGTCCCTGAGACTGCGCAAGGTTTCCCGATCATCAGGTTCTACATCCAAGGCCTGCTCCAAATAAGGCAATGCGGTGCTGAACATTGCTTTGCCGTCATCCTCCAACGTTTTCTGAGTCGTGGCCTCAGCGTCACTCATGCGCGGTTTCCACATGTCATTGGCCTCATTGACCATCTGAACCGCCTTGTTGAAGTAGAGCGCTCCCAGGTTGTAGTTCGCATCAAAGTAATCCGCCTTGATGGCCAGACTCTTGAGGTATGCTTCTACAGCCTCATCCTGCATTCCCAAATTGTCGTATACACTGCCCAAGGAAAACCACAGGATTTCGTTGGTCGGATCCTGTTCGGCAGCGAGCATTAGATTCTCCTTGGCCAACTCAAACTGACCACCCACCAAATAAATGTTGAGCTCCTCAATGATGAGTGCCTGCTCCCGCGGGAAATCCTGACGTGCATTCTGGAGGGTTGTTAGCGCCTTGGCTGTGTCCCCTTCCATTTTCTGAATGTTGGCTGCAAACAAGAACACATCGGGCACTTGGTATCCGTATCCACCACACGTCATGTATTGATCCACAGCCCGATCGTTCATCGACGCTTTCTCAAAACAGAGGGCACTGTTGAATATGGCCATGGTGTCCACCGCACCCAGCATCATGGTCATTTCAGAAGCCGTAACAAACAACTCCCCTGCCCTGCCAAATACACCAGAGTTGAAATACCCAATGCCAGCGTTTCCGGCGATGGCTGCGCCACGCGCTATGTCCGCAATGCGCTCGGATTCGTAACGCTGCTTCACATCCAACTCGTCGGCCTTAACAAAGCTTTCGACCGCCTTCTCCAGCGCATCGGGAACTTGTGCATACAAGGTGCTGTCAGCAGCCAAGTTGGTGTAGATGTTTCCGCGGTAGCGCCAGGTCTTTTCTTTGACATTGGCCTTCTCATCGAGAATGGCCATGTCAATGAACTCGGCTGCCTTCAGGTAGTCACCGTCCTGATTTGCGTTATAAGCACTGACGACGTCCTTCTGTGCCAAAAGGCCCAAAGGAATGAGGGCCATGATGGCCACGATAGACTTGAAATTGAGCATAGAATCAGCTTGAATCGGATGCAAATCTAGCACAAGCCGTGCCAGACTTTTATGCAACCGATGTTCAGCTTATTCCTCTCCTTCAGGTGATGGAGAACCGTCCCCCCCTTCAGGTGACGCTCCGTCCACACTTCCTTCGCCAAGACCTTCCGCGCCCTCTGCATCTTCCATGCCTTCCACCTCTTCCTCATCGGACTTCGGCGTTCGGCACACTGCTGCGATTTCGTCGTTTTTGCGAAGGTTGATCAGGCGCACGCCTTGGGTGGCCCGGCCCATCGTCCTCAGCTCATCGGCACCGGTTCGAATCGTGATGCCGCTCCTGTTGATCACCATGAGGTCGTCCTCATCGGTCACCCCAAGAATCGCCACCAGATTGCCAGTCTTCTCCGTAATGCTAAGGGTCTTGACCCCCTTTCCACCGCGGTTCGTGATCCGATAGTCTTCCACAGCAGAGCGCTTGCCATAGCCGCGCTCACTCACCACGAGAACATCCTTTGAGCCGTCCACGATAATGACCATACCGACCACTTCATCTTCCGGCCCAGCTAGGGTGACACCTTTCACCCCTTGCGCAGTGCGACCGACGGCGCGCACCTTTTCTTCGGGGAAACGAATGGCCTTGCCCGAACGAAGGCCCATCAAAATCTCATTCTCACCGGTGGTGAGCTTGGCCTGCAAGAGCTCATCGTCCTCACGAATCGTGATCGCGTTGATGCCATTGGTTCTCGGACGGGAATACGCCTCGAGGGTCGTCTTCTTGACAACGCCCTTCTTCGTGCACATCACCACATTGTGGGAATTGACATACTCCGGATCCTTGATGTCCTGAACCGGGATGTATGCCATCACCTTGTCGTCCGACTCGATGTTGATCAAGTTCTGAATCGCGCGGCCCTTAGAGGTCCGGGATCCTTCTGGAACTTCGAAAATCCGCATCCAGAAACACCGCCCCTTTTGGGTAAAGATGAGCAACCAGTTGTGGTTGGTGGCTGAGAATATCTCCTCGATGAAGTCCTGGTCACGCGTGATTGCGCCCTTCGACCCCACACCGCCGCGAGATTGCTCCTTGTATTCTGCAAGTCGGGTGCGCTTGATGTAGCCAGCGTGGCTGATGGTGATCACCACCTGCTCATCCGGAATCATGTCCTCAATGCTCAATTCAGCGCTTGAAAACTCAATCCTCGAACGGCGCTCATCGCCGAACTTCTCCCTCATTTCGAGCAACTCATCCTTGATGATGACCATGCGCAGCACCTTGTCGTCGAGAATCGCCTTCAATCGGCCAATGAGTTCCATCAGCTCGTCATACTCCGCACGAAGCTTGTCCCTTTCGAGACCCGTCAGCTTCTGCAGGCGCATGTCGAGGATGGCCCTGGCTTGGAGCTCGCTCAATTCGAACGTCTCCATGAGGCCATTTCGCGCCTCCTCTGGCGTCTGACTGCCGCGAATCAGCTTGATGACCGCATCGAGGTTGTCAATGGCGATGATCAGACCCTGCAAAATGTGGGCCCGCTCCTCCGCCTTGCGCAATTCATACTGCGTCCTCCGAACGACCACCTCATGGCGGTGCTCGATGTAATGGAACAGCATCTCCCGGAGGTTCAAGAGCTTTGGACGGCCCTTGACCAGCGCAATGTTGTTGACCGAGAAACTGGTCTGGAGTTGCGTGTACTTGTAGAGCTTGTTGAGCACCACATTGGGTATCGCATCCCGCTTCAGATCGAACACCACGCGCAGTCCCTTCCGGTCTGACTCGTCACGAATCTCGCTGATTCCTTCAATGCGCTTGTCATTGACCAAGTCAGCCGCCTTGCGGACCATGTCCGCTTTGTTGACCTGATAGGGAATCTCTTCGATGATGATCTGCTCCTTCCCTGTCCGGGTCTCCTCAAATCGGGCCTTGCCGCGCATCACCACCCGACCACGGCCAGTTTCATAGGCATCCTTGACCCCTTCGACACCGTAAATGACCCCACCAGTTGGGAAGTCAGGGGCCTTGATATACTGCATCAGTCCCTCGATGGAGATTTCGGGATCCTCAATCATCGCCACACAACCATCGATCACCTCTGTCAGGTTGTGGGGAGGCATGTTGGTGGCCATTCCCACTGCAATTCCCGAAGCGCCGTTGACCAACAGATTTGGAATCTTGGCAGGGAGCACCGTTGGCTCTTGCAAACTGTCGTCAAAGTTGTTGGCCAGATCCACTGTCTCTTTGTCGAGGTCAGACAGCATCTCTTCTGCGATCTTCCGCAGCCGTGCCTCCGTGTATCGCATGGCAGCGGGGTTGTCCCCGTCAATGGAGCCGAAGTTTCCCTGGCCATCCACCATGGGATAACGCATGGACCAATCTTGGGCCAAACGCACCATCGTATCGTAAACAGAACTGTCGCCGTGCGGATGGTACTTGCCCAATACCTCTCCGACAATTCTTGCGCTCTTCTTGTAAGCTCGATTCGAAAGGACACCCAGTTCAAGCATACCAAAGAGCACCCTTCGGTGCACCGGCTTCAATCCGTCCCTCACATCAGGCAACGCCCGCGATACAATGACCGACATCGAATAATCGATGTAAGCCGACTTCATCTCATCCTCAATCGAAATCGGAATGATCTTCTCTCCTTCTGCCATGTTGTCATTGGCCCAAAGACCGCGGTTTGCGGACCCATTTGGGCGTTAAGCGAAAATACCACCTGACACCCCCTTCCTGAATGAAGAATGGCCCGTATTTTGAACAAGGCACACGGCCGGATGTGGAAAATCCAACCCACACGTAATCTCTGCTCATCCGGACAGCGATAATTTTGAACCCGGGTAGCGATACCCTTTACTCAGAAGACATGGACGCAAAATTCTCACCCCGGGTGAAAGACGTCATCACCTACAGCCGTGAAGAGGCCCTGCGATTGGGGCACAACTACATCGGCGTGGAGCATCTTCTGCTCGGCATCATCCGAGAAGGAGAAGGCACGGCCATCCGAATACTCGAAGGCCTCAACGTCGATCTCCCAAGACTCCGCAAGATGGTGGAGGGCAGCATTACGCCCTCCAATGTCTCCGGCGGCAACCCTGGCAACATCCCCTTGGTCAAGCAGGCCGAAAAAATTCTGAAGATCACCTACCTCGAAGCCAAAACCTTCAAGAGCCCTGTGATCGGAACCGAACACCTTCTCCTCTCCATTTTGAAAGACGAAAACAACGTGGCCACCAAGGCCTTGCTCGCGCTCAACGTCGACTACGACGAAGCCAAACAGGAATTCGAAAGCATCCTCACAGATGGTGACGGCAACCCCAGCCCTAGGGCAGAGTTTCCCGGCATGGCTGACGATGAAGAAGAACGCGGCAGCAGCGGTGGAAATGCCGGACGTGGCGGCGCATCCAAGTCCGACAGCAAAAGCAAAACTCCAGTGCTCGACAATTTCGGTCGGGACCTTACTGCCATGGCAGAAGAGGGCAAGCTTGACCCCATTGTTGGGCGCGAAAAAGAAATCGAGCGTGTCAGTCAGGTTCTCGCCCGTCGGAAAAAGAACAACCCCATTCTCATCGGTGAGCCCGGGGTCGGCAAGAGTGCGATTGCAGAAGGATTGGCCATTAGAATCGTGGAGAAAAAGGTCTCTCGCATTTTGTTTGGCAAGCGGATCGTCACGCTGGACGTCGCATCCTTGGTTGCAGGAACCAAATACCGCGGACAGTTCGAGGAGCGCATGAAGGCCGTGATGAATGAGCTCGAAAAGAGCCTCGACGTCATCCTCTTCATTGACGAAATCCACACCATCGTCGGTGCCGGCGGTGCAAGTGGTTCATTGGATGCGTCCAATATGTTTAAGCCCGCCCTTGCCCGTGGCGAAATTCAATGCGTTGGAGCGACCACATTGGACGAGTACAGACAACACATTGAAAAGGACGGTGCCCTCGAACGCCGTTTCCAAAAGGTCTTGGTGGAGCCCACCAGCGTAGAGGAAACCATACAAATCCTCAACAACATCAAAGACAAATATGAAGAGCATCACTCTGTGAACTATACCGAAGAGGCCTTGCGCAGCTGCGTTTCCCTCACATCGCGGTACATCACAGACCGCCATCTCCCCGACAAAGCCATCGACGCTTTGGACGAGGTCGGCAGCCGTGTGCACCTCAACAACATCAATGTACCTCAGGAGATCATTGACATAGAGGAAGAAATCGAGCAAGTCAAGGAAGAAAAAAACCGTGTGGTGCGGAGCCAGAAGTACGAAGAGGCAGCCCGCCTTCGTGACTCAGAACGCCAACTCACCGAAAAACTCGCCGCAGCCAAGAAAAAGTGGGAAGAGGACACAAAGACGCACCGCGTCACCGTGACCGAAGACCACGTGGAAGAAGTGGTCGCCATGATGACTGGCATTCCGGTTCAGCGCATTGCTGAAAAGGAGAGCGGAAAGTTGTCCCGCATGGACGACGACATGGCGGAAAGGGCTGTCTCTTATACACAT
>CAXHAW010000112.1:0-5935 GCA_964014525.1 uncultured bacterium | reverse complement strand
ACGTCAATCAATTCACCGCAGGAGGTGGTGTGGCGTTGTGTTCGGAGTTCGATGCACTGAGTGTAGATCACCTTGAGGTTATGGAGGCACAGGATGTGGCAGAGTTGGCTTCGAGCGAGACGATGCCAGTCGCCCTGCCTTTGTGTTCGTTGTTTCTTGATTTGCCCTACACGCCTGGTCGAACCCTTGTAGATGCGGGCTGTGCACTCGCGATTGCGACGGATTTCAATCCAGGGTCAGCGCCATCAGGCAACATGCATTTGGCGGCTTCCCTCGGTTGCCTTCGAATGGGGCTAGAGCCCAGAGAAGCATTGGCAGCGGCCACAGTGAATGGCGCGGCTGCACTTGGACTTCAGGATGAAGTTGGCGGGCTTGCGATTGGGCAGGAGGCGAGTCTGATGGTGACGCGTCCCTTGCGTTCGGTCGAGGAGGCATTGTATTCCTTTGGAGACCCACTTCCAGAGCGGGTGCTGCTCCGTGGCCATTGGGTCTCCTGATTGGCTTTTGTATCTTAATTGGTGGACCATCAGCCTGCCATCATGCAGGTCACGTTCCGATGAAGAAATCGAATCGCTGGATTTTCTTGTTGATGCTCTCGGCCGCAAGTTGTGCTGCGGCAGGTCAGCTTGCGCAGTTCACTGACCACAGTATTCAGGCGGGATTGGGGGGCAATTACCTCAACCACACGGCATCGGTGGCGGACTATGACCTCGATGGTGACCTCGATGTTTATGTGGGCAGTCGACTCGCCCCCAATACCTTGTATCGAAATGAGGGCAATGCCGAGTTCGTGCCTGTTGTGGCAGGGGTAGAGGACGACGGATTCACCATGGCTTCCCTTTTTTTCGACTTCGACAACGATGGCGATCCGGATTTGTTCAGTTGCAACAATGGTGATGTCAACCGTTTCTGGAGAAATGACGGAGGCTCCTTCACAGAGGTCTCGGGCGAACTTGGGTTAAACAGTGAGGGCCAATGTCGCAGTGCCCATGCCGCTGATGTCAACCTAGATGGTTGGCTGGATTTGTATGTGGTCAACATGAACGAGCCCAATGAATTTTGGATATCAGATGGGGGTGGCGGCTATGTGGATGGATATGCACCTTCTGGTGCTCTCGACGACTTGATTGGAATGGGCGCGTTGTTTATCGACATCGAGAATGACGGGGACCTCGACCTCTACTTGACCCATGATGGTAACCAAGCGAACAAGCTCTATATCAACGATGGAGCCGGGGTTTACTCTGAAGCAGGCGCTGCGTGGGGCCTTGATCTGGAGGCACAGGGCATGGGCGTGGATGCTGCAGATTTGAACCACGATGGGTTCATGGAACTCTACATTTCCAACAACCTGCCCAATGCTCTTTTTCTTAATCCGGGTTCCCCGTCTGAAGAGGGCGCTGCGTTGCCTTTCGCGAACATCACAGACGCTGCTGGTGTCGGTGATTCGGGCATGGGGTGGGGAACGGTTTTCATTGATCACGATCACGATGGTGAGCGGGATATCTATGTGGCCAATGAGTTTTCGTTTAGTCCATATCCCAACCTGTTGTACCACAACAATGGTGACCTCTCCTTTACGGACATAGCGTCGGGACTGCCTGTCGCAAGTCCTTTTAGTGGATACGCCACGGTGGCTGCTGATTTTGACGGGAATGGAACGGAGGACCTCTTGGTGGTCAACACGTTGGTCAATGCCAATCCGGGGTGCCAATTGTTCCTGAACGACCATGTGGAGAATCACTGGATTGGCTTTGACTTGGAAGGTGTGGTGTCTCCCCGGGATGCGGCAGGTGCGCGTGTGGTGGTGCATGCTGCGCCAGACTTTACTCGGACTGACCAAAGCTTTCTCGGATATGGCTACAGTGCTTGTGGGCCGCTGACTTTCAATTTTGGTTTGGCGGGTCATGCATCTGTTGACAGCGTGGAGTTTTTCTGGCCCAGTGGCATCCGAACGGTGATGGCAGATCCTGAGGTGGACACCTACCACACTGTGGTCGAGAGCGCTTGCGTTGGTGTGGCACCTGATTTGGATTGGCCAGAATCCGTTGAGCTCTGTCCCGGTGATTCCGTTGTCCTCAACCTGCCCATGGGCTGGACGGGTGACACTTGGACAGGAGGAGAGAGCGGCGCTGGAGGCCGCGTTATTACAGAGGCCGGCATGGTCCAGGCCATGTTGTCTTCTGACAGTGGTTGTTCGGTTTTGTCGCCCACTGTCGAGGTGTCACAGGTGGTCGCAGAGCCCCCTGTTATCGTGTTGGATGGCCCAGATAAGTTCTGTTCGGGCAACCTCCGTGTCTTGACTGTGTTGGGGCAGCATGCAGATGTGCTGTGGTCCAATGGTGCCACAACCGACACGCTGTATTTGGCGAGTTCGGACACGGTGACCGTCCAGACGACAAACGCCTGCGGTCATACCGACATTTCTAATCCAGCTTCTGTTTCGGTGTTTGCATTGCCGCAGGATCCAATTGTCCCAAGCGCAGTGGTGTCGTTGGGTGCTGTTCATACGTTTGAACCTGTTGTCTTGGACGATGCCGTGTTGCGCTGGTATGCCCCATCGGGGCTGACAGCTTGGGAAGACATGCTGGCTGGTGCGACGGAGACGCTGGGGTCGTTCATTGTCGAAGGCCCCACGTTCACCACGGGGCCGCTCGGGGCGACGACGGGTTGGTGGGTACAAGCCCATGCTCAGCGAGACGTTCGGAACACCAATGGAGGCAAGTTGACCAGTTCATCTGGGGGCTTTCTAGATTCTGACTCCCAAGGTTTGCGCTTCGATGTCCACGAGCCCATTGTCATAGAGTCCGTGCGGATGCGTGCCGAGACTGCGGGTCCCCGTGTTGTTCAGGTTTCACTGCCTCAAACTGGTGAGATAATCAGCAAGACTGTGGTTTTGATGGCTGGATGGAACACGGTCGAACTGGACTTTGCTCTCGACCCTGCATTTGGCTATTCGATCAAGGCCGAAGGCGAGGAGCTGGGGCTTTGGCGCGACAACATTGCCGCTGAATTGGATTACCCGTATGAATTGGATGGCATGGCGACCATTCACTCTACGACCATCCCAAATGCTGCAGGGTTGGGCTACTATTACTTTTTCTATGACTGGGCCATTCGAAGCCAGGGCCTGTCCTGCGCCAGCCAGTCCGTGCTGGCGCTTGTCGAGGTGGTGGACGGTGTCTCGGGATGCACGTATTCGTTTGCGGCCAACTACAGCCCGCTCGCTTCGTTTGACGATGGGAGTTGCATTCTCGCAGGCTGTCTTGATCCGGGCGCGGTGAACTTCAATTCGGCTGCCACCGTCGACGATGGGAGTTGTGCTGTCCAATGTGCAAGCGATCTGAATGGAGATGGCCAGATTGGAGCGCCGGACCTGTTGACATTGTTGTCTCAATGGGGGAGCGTCTGCGATTGAAGACGCAGTAGCTTGGCGGACGCAAAAAGCGACGCCATGACCACCCGCCTTATCGAATGCGTGCCCAACATCAGTGAGGGCCGCGACCGTGCCAAGATTGACGCCATTGCGGCTGTTGTTGAAACTGTTGATGGCGTGCGTCTGCTCGATGTGGATGCAGGGGGGTCCACCCATCGCACGGTCATCACGTTTGTGGGGTCTCCCGATGCCATTGTGGAGGCGGCCTTTCGCTTGATCAAAAAAGCGGCTGAGCTCATCGACATGTCCAAGCACCAGGGAGAGCATCCGAGAATGGGCGCCACGGATGTCTGTCCATTTGTGCCGGTGGCTGGCGTGACGATGGAGGATTGCAAGGCGGCTGCTCACCAATTGGGACAGCGAATCGGAGAGGATTTGGGCATTCCCGGTTACTTCTATGAGGAGGCAGCCACCCAGTCACAGCGGCGGAATTTGGCCCATTGCCGGAAAGGAGAGTACGAGGGGCTTGAAAAGCTGTCAGATCCCGATTGGGCGCCGGATTTTGGACCGGCGATGTTCAATGATCGGGCAAAGTCTACTGGGGCCACAGCCATTGGTGCCCGCGATTTTTTGGTGGCCTACAACATCAACTTGAACACAACATCCTCACGCCGAGCCAATGCGGTGGCGTTTGACCTTCGGGAGAACGGACGTGTCAAACGGGAAGGGGGATTGACGGGAGCGGTAGTCAATGATGCCCAAGGCAACCCCATGCGCGAGCCTGGATTGTTGAAGTGTGTCAAGGGCATTGGTTGGTATATCGAGGAATACGGGATTGCCCAATTGTCTTTGAACCTGACCAACATTTCCGTGACCACGGTTCACGAGGCCTTTGATGCCGCTTGTGCTCGGGCCATAGCGAGAGGAATGCGCGTGACCGGAAGTGAAATCGTGGGCCTCATTCCCAAACGTGTCTTGATTGATGCGGCTCACCATTATCTGCGAAAGCAGAATCGCAGCTTGGGCATCAGTGAACAGGAAAAGGTCAAGGTGGCCGTCAAGTCGCTGGGGCTGGACGATTTGGCTCCATTTGATGCCCGCAAGCGGGTGATTGAGTACTTGCTTGAGGATGCTGGAGAGAATACGGCCCGTTTGGCGTCCATGACGCTGATTGAATTTGCCGATGAGACGGCGAGTGAAAGCCCAGCGCCAGGAGGGGGGTCCATTTCAGCATATGTCGGTTCATTGGGCGTGTCTCTTGGCACCATGGTTGCCAATCTCAGCGCGCACAAACGGGGCTGGGATGACCGTTGGGAGTCCTTTAGTGATGTGGCGGCGCACGGCATGGCATTGCAGTCTCGTTTGCTCCAGCTTGTGGACGAGGACACGGCGGCTTTCGATGCAATCATGTCTGCTTTTGGACTGCCAAAGGGCAACGGTGCCCAAAAAGCGGAACGCGCCGCGGCCATTCAGGCAGCAACATTGGGGGCCATGGAGACGCCGCTCGAAGTGGCGGAGCTTGCATTGGCTTCGATGGAGGTGATGGCGGACATGGCGAAGCGGGGCAATCCCAATTCGGTAACCGATGCCGGTGTGGGCGCCTTGTGCGCCAGGACCGCCGTCTTGGGCGCAACCATGAACGTGAGGGTCAATGCGGCGGATCTCAAGGACCGCAGCAAGGCCGACGCCATGCTCGCGCGGTGCATTGAACTCGAAGATCAGGCTGAAGCAGCTGAGGCTGCTGTTCGTGCGCGTGTGCGCGAGGTCTTGGAGGGCTGATCCCGATCAGTCGGTTTCCGCACCGGAAGCTTCCTCTTGTTCGTTGGCTATCGCCCGGTTGATTGCCTTGGTCAGGGAGCTGACCCGTTTGGCATCCACGGGGTAGAGCTCACCTTCAAACCAACGGCCTTCGTGCGCGACGCCCGCACTGTGGCGCGCGGAAGCCCGGAAGCAGGACAGCCCGGCCAACCACATTTTTGCTGCGCCATGAGGGAGCACGGCGCCTGAGGCGTAGATGTCGAAGTCCACCTTGGATTGCCAGTCGACCAAGTCCTCGTGCCCTTTGATGGCATTGCCTTTGCCTGCGCTGGAGGCGAGCCCTCCAATGGGCATTTCGGTGAGGCGTTCGAAGCTTCGGTGGGTTTTTTTTGCGCTGTCCAGTGCTCGATTGACCATGATGCGCTCTCCTCCAAACCGGCCAATGGCCGTTTCGAGCAGAGGGAAATCGAATTCGAGGTGTGCATTGAGTCCGCCGATCAAGACCTGCTTCGCGCCTTGTTCTAGGCTCCATTCGGCGTCCTGCAGGATGATTTCTCGTTCCGATGCACTATAAACGAGGTGGCCTTCTCTGGGCCTCAAGGATACCACAACGGGCAGGTTTGTGGCAGCGATGCAGCTGCGGATGGTTCCGGGTGACGGTGTGACGCCGCCGGTGGTGTAGCACCCCGCGAGTTCAATCCTTGTGGCACCGCCGCGTTCTGCCCGTGAGACATCGCCCGGGGTGCTGCAGATGATTTGGATTTCAAAAGGGACTTCCATCGAACGGGGGCAAGATACGGA
>CAXHAW010000111.1:0-6043 GCA_964014525.1 uncultured bacterium | reverse complement strand
AAATTTACGTCCAGTCAAATGGCAGAATGGTTTGGTTTACGTCTCTCATTGGACATGGCCGTGAATTCATTCTAGATTACTCTGCTTCAAATGGTTGGTTTGAATTTACTATTTGGGATTTTGAAGTGGGTTCCACAGGTCTTGATGAAGTTCTTGGAACACAAGTGAGTCATGCCATAAACGACAATAATTATAATAATTGGCAAATTCCATTCCCTGTGGATGGCGCTTCAATGGACGAAAATGGCATTCAATTTATGGATTGGAGCGGCTTTCTGAGTGGCGCTACCTACGTCAATATCCTCCCATACTGGCACTACGCGGAGTAACTGATTAGTTGCAATTTTCGCCGGCATCAGCACCAACGTCGGGGTGGCTTAGTCAATTTGTTTTGATTGATTCGAGTCCCGACGGGACCATTAAAATGTCAAATTCGCCAAAAGGCCGTTCTCAATTTTAGTCCCCAAAGACCATGCTCGACTACTTTACTTCTTGGTCCTTTATCGGAGACCTTTTGTTTTGGGGAATCCTGCTCAACCTTCTCATAAAACCATTGGAAGTGGCCATCAAAGAGCGCGACCGCTTGTTTGACCCCTTAGGTATCATCGTGATGGTGTTGTACGTCTTGTTGTGCATTTGGCTGGACTCGATCATGTATGAGGATGACGGAACAGACATTATGTCTTGGCGTTGGTATGTCCTCGGGTTTGCCTTTGTATGGTGGTCCTTGCTCCGTTTCACCGACGAGGATTACGACATAGAGAAAAGCATCGACCGCGCTTTCCCTTCGGGCAAAAAGTGTCCGCGGTGTAAGGTCGAAATCACCGAGGCCGCCAGGGCCAATTGCCCTCAGTGTAGCACAGATCAAGGGTGACCCTCAGTTGAACCTAAAGCTTGCGAAAACCGAGTGTGGCAAGTGCTGATTTAGACGGCTTCGCCGATGGAGATGTACATGGACGCTTGACCGTCGGATGAAGAGCGTTTGAATAGGCAGATGATGAACAGAGGCGCGCTACATTGGGGCGTGGCGAAAAGCAAACTTTTGCGGTGGGTGCACCGCGCCGTGGCCCAGTCGGCCAAGTGGACGGGAAGACAGGGCAGCATTGACCTTGGTATTCAGTTGGCTCGAGATGGGCGACAGGCGGCAGAGGCGGGCGAGATGTCCCGTCGAGACGCGATCAAAACCCTGGGGGCACTGGCGGCGTTGCCGGTGCTGACCAGCGCAGGTTGTAGAAAGGAGCGAAGGCTGGCCAACACCAGCGTGGCCATTGTGGGCGGCGGACTCGCCGGGTTGACGGCTGCGCTGCGTTTGAAGGACTTGGGCATGTCGCCGGTGGTGTATGAGCGCAGCGATCGGTTTGGCGGTCGTGCTTGGACCGTGGAGGGGGTGCTTCCAGCGGGCCGGCGATTTGAGGCCGGAGGTGAATTCATCGACCAGCAGCACGGACGCATGTTGGGTTTGGCCGATCGCTTTGGTTTGGTCTTGGACGATTTGGAAGAGATGGACTTGGACGGCATGCGCTACCTGTTCAATGGGCAAGAGGTGTCTCTGGAGGAACTGACCGCGGCCACGGAGCCGTTCTTGCCCGCTTTCCTCTCTGATTCGGCGGCACTGGGGGCAGACTACGAGGCCAAGGCCGCAGAGTTGGATGCCTTGACCTGCACAGAATATTGGGACGCGAAGGGCGTCGGCGGCGTCCTTCGGGCGGTCTTGGAGGTGGCGATGGTGACTGAATTCGGTCGCGAGCCCTCGCACATCTCAGCCCTGCATTTCGTTGAAGACTTGCCGCAGGTGCACGATGGCTCAGTGGGATCCGATGGCGTGGAGCGCTACAAGTTCCGGGATGGAACCCAAGCCTTGGTGTCGTCAATGGTCAACGCATTGGGCGGCACGTCCGGGGAAACGCTGCGCACAGGACATTCACTGGAGCGGGTCTCGAAGCAAGGGCAGGGGTTCACGTTGGAGTGGTCAGGGCACCCGCCTTTGGAGGTGGACATTGTGCTCTTGGCCTTGCCGCTGCCTGCGCTGCGTACAGTTCATTTTCAAGGTGTTGACATGCCTTCAGCACTGACCGACTACATCACTGATGCAGGCATGGGCACGCACGCCAAAGTCATCGCGGGATTCGATTCCAAGCCTTGGGTAGAAGCCGGGTACGAAGGGGAGGTTTTGACCGATGCGAGTCCTCAAACCTGTTGGGACAGCAATCCGTTTCTGGAGGGGGCTGGTTCCCTGACATTCCTGCTCGGCGGCGATGCGGGGGAGGGGGTCAATGCAAACGATGCCGACGCCCTCGTGGCCCAATTCACAGCGGACTTGGCCCCACTCAATCTCGGGCTGTCGGACGCCCGATCAGGCAACGATTGGGCCATCAACTGGGCCCTGGAAGAAGGCTATGGCGGAAGCTATTCGTGTCTGGACCGTGGGCAGTATACAGCGGCCATGGACCACTTCTTCTTTGGGGGAGATGAAGACGAGCGGCAGGTCAGCTTCGTGGGGAACCTCGGTTTGATCGGAGAGGCATTCAGTGGCGACTTCTGGGGTTACATGGAGGGGGCTGTCCAGACCGGCTGGATGGCAGCCCGTCATGTGGTGGACGAACTCGCCTAACCCTTGCAGAGGACGTCTTCCAGCCAACCCATCCGGCGTGCCCGTCGTCGATGGGTTGAACGGCAGTTGTCATGTCCCCACAAAAGACGACCAAGGCGCCGAGAATCGCACGTTGATTTCGGCCCAAGACAGGCCGGAGCCAGTAATTTTGTGGTCATGAAAGCATCAGTTGAGGTTTCCTTTTATCCCCTGGCCGACGCGTACATTCCGCGTGTTTGGGAGTTCATCACAGAATTGAAAAAGAGCCCAGAAGTGGAGGTGCAGACGAACGCGTTGAGCACGCATTTGCACGGAAATCTCGCCTCTGTGCTTGCTGTCGTGTCGCAGGCGATAGAGGTCAGTTTTGGAGCCGGGAATGAAGGAGCGGTTGTTTTGAAGGTGCTTCCCGGTGATGCTCGAGAACTGTCATAGGAGAGCGGAAAGAATGCTTGATGCCTTTCGATGTGAATCCGCAGAGGCGTGATTTGGCAGATGCCGCTGGCTCACATGAATGACCTGTTCATTTAGATGATCGATGCGATTGGGTTGTGCGAGGATTTGGAGAGTCTGATAGGTACCATTAGGCTCGTCCGCTGAAGAAGTCGGTTTTGAGAATGGACAACGCAGATTAATATTCAGCACTCCATTTGGAGTTCTGGATGTTCATTTGCCTGTCCATGGATGGCCTGTCACCGTTTGTCGCATTTGCCTTTGTTGCCATTGTACTCTTGACCGTGGTCGGCTTTTATTTAGCGTTGCGGTCGAGGATGTTTTTGCTGGTGACGTGCACTTGGATTGTTGTCCAAACCGCGCTTGGCCTCTCTGGGGCCTTTCAGAATACTGCTGTGCTGCCTCCTAGAATCATGTTATTGGGAATGCTTCCTGCATTGATTCTGGTTGGGGCTTTCGCTTTCTCCGGTTGGGGCTTGCGGTGCGCGCGGGAAATTGACTTGAGGTGGCTCACCCTATGTCACAGTATTCGCGTTTTTGTTGAGCTTGTTTTGGTTGCGCTTTACCACCAAGGCACCATGTCTGTTCTGGTGACATTCCATGGACTCAACTTTGATATTTTGACTGGTATTACTGCCCCTGTCATGGCGATGTTGTTATTCAAGGACGGCAAGTTGACGCGGAGTCGATACTTGTTTTTTTGGAACGTTGTCTGCTTGTTGTTTCTGCTCGCCGTCATCACAACGGCCGTTCTATCGACGCCTTCACCGCTTCAGCGATGGTCTTTTGACCAACCTAACATTGCCATCTTGTACTGGCCTTTTTGCTTGTTGCCGGCTTTTGTGGCTCCGATGATGGTCGGAGGGCATCTTTTGGCCATTCGGAGCTTATGGCATCGGGAGATTACAACTGAAGGCCGATAACGAGCACGTCGTCGGTTTGCTCTTGGTCTCCCTTCCAGCGTTTAAACTCGGTATCGAGGGATGTCTTCTGCTCGGTCATGTCCAGTGTGCTGGTCTCGCAGAGCAATTCCTTGAATCGCTTTCGCATGAACTTCTTGTCCTTCGGGCCGCCGAATTGATCTTGAAATCCATCGGAGCAGAGGTAGAGTTTGTCCCCCGCTTCGAATGACAAAATGGTCGACGTGTATGCTTTGGCTGCGCTGTAAAGAGAGGAGCCCACAGGATTGCGGTTGCCTTTGGTAATCGAAATGGACTGGTTGCGCACGAGATAAAGGGCGTTGTTCGCTCCGCAGAATTCAATGGCATGGCCGACTTGGTTGATCGCAACCAGGGCGATGTCCATGCCGTCTTGCATGTTCAGTTGGCCTTTGTCTGAGAGTGCCTTGATGATTTTCTGGTCGAGGGATTCCAGAATTTGCCTTGTGTTCGTGATGTTTTCTCGCAGGACAATCTCGTTGAGGAGGTCGTGACCGAGGATGGTCATCAAGGCCGCTGGAACCCCATGTCCCGTGCAGTCCACGGCGGCGACGATTTGAATTCCATCGGCCTCCCCATACCAGAAGAAGTCACCGCTGACAATGTCCTTGGGTTTGAACAGGATGAATCCGTCCTTGAATGATTCGGTGACATTGCGTTTGTCTCCGAAAATGGACCGCTGCATTGTGGCAGCATAGTAGAGGCTGTTCAGCGCATTTTCCTTCTGTAATTCTAGGTTTTGTTTGGCTTGCAGAATGTTCCCTTCGAAGTCATCGGTTTCTTTTCGGATGTATTCAATCAAGACGAAGGCAATGGCGGCGGCTGAAATCAAGCCGATGATGTGAAAGGGATAGATATAGCGTTCGTCCGATTCATACAGGGGCTCAAAATTCAGATTGTAGAGGATGGAAAGGCCATAGAAAGTGATGGCAGTTCCAAAGCAAATCAAACCAGATTTTTGCTCTTTGAAAATAATGGCGCCGAGCATGGCGGTTAAGACGAAGAAGAGGTCGTTGCTGAAATCTTCACCGTAAACCATGATCACGGTCAAGACAGCGAGGTTCACAGTGAAAATCAGCAGAAACTTGGCCAACGCATGGCGGTGCTTGCGGAGAAAGTAGAGTGGCGGCATAAACAACAGCGCCAAGGCGAGGTCGATGCCGGCTGAAACCCATTCGCGCAGGACCGCGAAGATCAGCGCGTAGAACAGGGTGGTGGCGATGCCGGTCAGGCAGATGTAGGTCACCAACCTGGTGTTCCGGATGTGAAACAGCGGGGTCGACTCGGTGATGCCCAAGTTTTTGATGGAATTCCTCAAACGGACAAGCATGGCGTGCAGCTGGCGTGTATCCAGACACTGCAAGGTCACCATCGGGCGACGACGAGTCAAGCGTCTGGATATGTTCGGCTGTTTTTCGGCTGGTTTTGGTGACGTTCGCGACGTCTTGTATGTTGCGATATGCTCGCCACAGAAGAGATTCGGAAGTTTCTAGAGGAGGACTATGCCCAGGCGTTTTCATCCAGACAGCCTCGGCTTGTGCTGGAGCAATTTGCATCAAATACCGGGTTGTTGTTTCATCAATTGGGGGAGGACAAGAGCGGAAAAGGGGGCAAGGGAAAGACCGTTCGTGTCCACACCGGAAGCCCGTTGAAGGCATTGGCAAAAGGCCGAATGCCCGCCTCGATGATGCTGGCCATTGTATTTCGTCGACTGGCCAAATCGGATTACGACCGAAGCGTCATCCAGTTGATTGAGGTTCAAGGCTCATTCGAGGGCATCGTCCACGCCATGGTTCGCTGGGATCGACGGGACAGTGAGGGCGAAGTGTTCGAGGAGGGTTACTCCGTGTTGAAATTGGATGGTGCAGAGGGACGATGGAAAATCAAAGAGGGGTGGACCCTCGATGATCCGGATCAGTGGGATGCAAACCGCACGGGTGTGTCTTTCGGCCCGTCGAGTAGCAGTTGATTCCCAAGCCCCTTGATGGCAGTCTGCTCGCCTTTGGATGAGCAAAATCAGTCAGAATGTATCTACCTTTTGGTCATGAAGCATCTCCTGTCCATG
>CAXHAW010000110.1:0-6088 GCA_964014525.1 uncultured bacterium | reverse complement strand
ACTGGGGTCTGATGAGGTGGGGTCCAATGAGCACTTTTTGTTCATCGAAGATGAAATGCGGTTGCATCCGAACCTCAAGGCCAATGTGGGATTGCACGGCGCTTTGCTCCGGGTAAATGGGGTGAACTTCACTTCATTACAGCCACGGGTGTCGGTGAATTATCGGTTGCCTGGTGGCGGTGCAATCAAAGCCTCATACGCGAGGATGAACCAGTTTGTCCACTTGCTCACCAACGAGGGTCTAGCCTTGCCTACGGACCTCTGGGTGCCGGCTACCGATCGGGTCACACCCCAGACCAGTGAACAGTGGGCGCTCGGTTGGGCCAAGACATACGGTGGTGTGGAGTGCAGTGTGGAAGGGTACCACAAAGCCATGACCGGGCTGGTGAGTTATCGGGAAGGCGCCAGCTTTTCTAACACCTTCAATTCCGCCTGGGAGGACCAAATCACCCAGGGCACTGGAGATGCCTACGGGGTGGAATTTCTGTTCCAGAAAAAACAGGGCAAGACCACAGGTTGGATTGGATACACATTGAGCTGGGCCAATCGGGAATTTGAGGAAATCAACAGCGGAACCCCATTCCCCTATACCTATGACCGCAGGCATGATGCGTCCATCGTGGTCATGCACCCCTTGTCGGACCGGGTGGATTTGTCTGCCACATGGGTTTACGGTACTGGACGCGCTTTGACCTTGCCTGAGTCTGTGTTTAGAACGTTTGCCCCATCGAGTTTCACTGGGTTGACGCCCGATTTAAATGGCACCGTTGTAGAGGTTCCAGGCGGCAAGAACGAATACCGAACCAGCCCCTATCATCGGGCGGATTTGTCTCTGACCGTTCGCAAGGAAAAGGAGCGATATCTGCGGTCGACCATCATCAGCATCTACAACGCATACAACAACCTCAATCCGTTCTTTTCCCTCGTGGATGTCAACAAGGATGGCACCCGGGTCATCCGGGAGTACGGTATTTTCCCCATCATTCCCTCTGTCGCATGGCGCATCGAGTTTTGATTCCCCTTGGTCCCCTGCTGGTCGGTTTCACTTTGCTCACGCTCGCGAGTGGGTGTGACAAATTGTCCAGAGGGGTGGTGCGAGAGATTGAGTTTCCCGACCACGATCCCGAGTTGGCGGTGACCTTTCTCGCTCGGCCACAAGCTGACTCCTTGTATGCCCGAACGCATGCTTCTTCTGGCATCTTGGATTCTGCTGAAAGTCCGCGGGTCAAGACTGCTGAATACACATTGACCCACGAGTCTGGTGTCACAGTGAACTGGGGAGGGCAGGAGGATTGGGTGTCCCATTTCGGTCACCTGCTGACCGATGTGGATTTGGCGTTGGGCACCTGGACCTTGACGGTGAGTGCGACTGGATTTGAGACCGCCACGTCGGAGCAGACCTTTCCCCCGGTGATTGCGGCGGACGGCAACTACGCCTACTCGGCCCAGTCGGCTTTGGTTGATTCTGTTTTTGAAGGAGAGCCCGGTTGGTATTGGGGGAACCGGGAATATGAATTGAGCCTGAGTTTGCCTGACCGTCCCGATGTGGAAGACCATTTTTTGTTGCGGTCTCAACTCGGATTCAGGTATGGAGCAGGAGGGGATTGGGGAGAGGGCCAGCACATTTGGCTTGAGGCTGTGATCAGAGATGACCCTCGTGTGGAATACAACGAATCTCTCGGTGGGTACCTCATTCAGGATGTCCCCGGAGCAGATGCGTTGGAGAGCATTCCGTTTGAGGTGTTTCAAGAAGCGTGGGGAGAGGATGCGGAGGCCTTTTTCGAAGCGCCTCCTGTGCTGGAGTTGGCCGCTTTGTCTCCTGAGATGGTCCTGTTCTATCGCCGTTTGGACCAAGTTGTGGATGGGGCAGGAGGCCTCTTTTTCTCGGAGCCCCTCCTTTCATACAGCAACGTGAGCAGCGGATACGGGTGTTTTGGTCTCTACACCTCAACCGAGGTTGTTTTGGACTGAATGTCCCCTTGGATCAGCTAACGATTATTGAAAGACCCGGACATAGTCCACTGCCATGAACTGAGGGAATTCGGTTGTGGCATCCGGATAGCCGGGCCATTCTCCCCCTACGGCGATGTTCATGATGAAAAAGAAGGGGTTGTCGAAGGGGTAGGGTTGACTTCCAGTAAAGCTGTTGTCAACGCTGTAAAAAGGCTGGTCATCGAGCAGCCATGTGATTCCGCTCTCGTTCCAATCGATGGAGAACACATGAAAGGCATCGGAAAACGTTTGGTTCGAGGGGATGCTGGTTCCTCCTCCAGTGTAGCTGTGCTGTGTCCAATCTGGTCCGTAGTGGACGGTACCGTGAACAGTGCTTGGCGCGTTGCCGATCAGCTCCATGATGTCGATTTCGCCACAAGCGGGCCATCCGGCAGTGGGGAAGTTGGCCCCCAGCATCCAAATGGCGGGCCAGATGCCCTGTCCCTTGGGCAGAACAGCCCGGACGTCAATTCGGCCATACTGGAATTCCTGCAGGTCGAGGGATTTCATTCGCGCTGAGGTGTAATGGGTGCCTTCGTCGATGGCGACAATCATCAGGTTGCCATTGGCGATGTGCGCATTCTCACTGTTGGAGGTGTAATTCTGGAGTTCTTGATTTCCCCAACCGCTCGCGCCCAAATCGTAGGTCCAATTGGAGAGGTTGATTGATTCGCCGTTGAATTCGTCAGACCAGACCAGGGTCTTGCCTGGATAGCTGTCCGCGGACATGTAACCTTCGCTGGTGACGGGAATGGTGGTGTCGTCATTGCGAATGGTGCCAATGGCCTCTTGGATTCCCCCTGCGAGGATGGCGTTGTTGGAGCCGGTGAGCACCAATCGGAACTGTTCGTCTTCTTCGATGAATTCGTCCACGACAATCTCCACGGAGATGGAAGCTGAAGCCGTTCCTGCAGGGATGACCAGTGAATCGGAAACGGGGATGTAGTCTTCGCCTTCTAATGCAGTCAACTCTCTGGTTTCGAAATGGATTAGGATGTCGCGTGTGGTGGATTGGTTGAGGACAACAGGAAATTCAAAGACGCTGTTTTCTTCGCTTTCCTCCAAGCTGATGTCAATGGGGAAACGAACCTCTGGAACCACAGGGGGCGCCTCCTCTGGACGGCATTGAGAGAAGATGACGAGGGCGCTCAGAACGAGCAGTGGAAACGATGTCTTGGTGGCGTGCATGGCCCCACGAAGGTATTCACTGGTGAGGCGAAGCGGGCGTGCGCACATCGAGCTTCATCCCATGAGGTGTTCGTTTGTGCACTTGGATAGAATGTCTGTCTGCTCAAATTGCCTTCAAGCCGTCCGCTCAGTGTATTTTGCACACCATGTATCAATATGCTTCCAGACAAGCACGATGCGCGCTCTTGCTTGCCGCATTTTGTGGGATTCTCGGTTCATCGATGGCCCATGAGGTCACGTTCCGGGTCCAGATGCCCGACCCCAATATGGAGGCTGTGGTGGAGGTCAATGGCGCTGTGTTTGATATGGAGCCAGGAATCTGGGGGGCCAGGGAGGCCACAGTGACCTTGGAGGAAGCAGGCGAATGCAGCTTTCGCTTTGGCACGCCCGCTGGTGTCATGGGTCTGGCTTGGGAAAGTGCTTTAGGCGCATGTTCTGAGGCGGGATTCCGCACGGTTTCAGTGGCCTCAGATGTTGCGCTCGATGTGGTGTGTTTCAACGCCTGTGCCCAATGTTTCGGTTGTGCTGATCCATTCTCGGCCAACTACAATCCGCTGTTTGATCCCGCTTCACCATCGCTCTTTTGTGAGAATACAGGCGTCAGCGGGTGCACATATTCCAATGCATTGAATTTTGATGCGACTGCCCAATGGGAGAATGGCTCATGCCTTTTTGAACTCCAGGAAACGGAATGTCCAGACCATGATTCGGACGGTTTGGTCGGCGTGGGAGACATGTTGATTCAGTTGGCGGCGTTCGGGCAGGCTTGCTCGGCATCTTCTTCCGACGGTCCGCGCCTGTCCACCAATGGACCGAGCATAGTGAATGAAAGCGGTGAGAATGTGTTGCTGCGCGGCATGGGCTTGGGCGGTTGGATGGTGCAGGAGGGCTACATGCTACAGACGGCAGGCTTCGCCAATCCTCAGCACGAGATTCGGGCCAAGATTGAGCTCCTTATTGGAGAGGATGCTACGGATGACTTTTACGATGCTTGGCTGCAGAACCACGTGACCAAGGCGGACATCGACGCGATGAAGTCCTGGGGATTCAATTCGGTGCGTCTGCCGATGCACTACAACCTCTTCACGCTTCCCATCGAAGAGGAGCCTGTTCCAGGTGAAAACACATGGCTTGAAATTGGATTTGAGCTGACGGACAGTGTGGTGTCTTGGTGCAAGCAAAATGAGATGTACGTCATTCTCGACTTGCACGCTGCTCCGGGAGGACAAGGCTATGACGCTGCCATTTCGGACTATGATTCGTCCAAGCCATCCCTCTGGGAGAACCAAGAAAATCAGGACAAGATGGCGTCGCTTTGGAAGCGGTTGGCTGAGATCTACGTCGATGAGGACTGGGTGGCCGGATACGATTTGCTCAATGAGCCCAA
This sequence comes from uncultured bacterium, assembly GCA_964014525.1. GTDB lineage: Bacteria > Bacteroidota > Bacteroidia > Flavobacteriales_D > Sanyastnellaceae > UBA8752. The sequence goes on along the minus strand of CAXHAW010000110.1, from coordinate 1,521 downwards.
TTGGGATTTGCCTGGGGGAAATGCACTGAGAAACCTCTACGAGCAGTGCACAGACAGCATTCGCTCAGTGGACCCGGACCACATCATTTTCATCGAAGGAAACTGGTGGGCCAATGACTTCAGTGGGTTGACCCCACCGTGGGATGACCAATTGGTCTATTCGCCCCACAAGTACTGGAGCATCAATGACGTCGGATCCATGGGCTTTGCCACCAGCATTCGCGATGCGCACAATGTGCCACTGTATCTAGGGGAGAGCGGCGAGAACTCCAATGTTTGGTTCCGCGATGCCATCCACCTGTTGGAAGAGCTCAACATCGGTTGGGCGTGGTGGCCTCTCAAAAAGGTGGCGAGCATTTCGGCACCGTTGGCCATCGAAAAGACCGATGAATACCAGACCCTGCTGGATTACTGGAGCGGCAGTGCTGCCCAGCCTACGGAGGCGTTTGCTACAGACGCCTTGATGGACCTCGCGGACAAACTCAAGTTTGAGAATTGTCGTGTTCAGCCGGATGTGGTGGATGCGATGTTCCGTCAAGTGCAGTCTGACGGTAGCATTCCGTTTGGCAACGACAATCAGGTTCCTGGCATCGTTCACGCCACGGATTTCGACATGGGGACGGTGGGCTCAGCGTATGGCGATATACAGGTGGCCAATTACCACGTGAGCACCGGCAACTACACCGAATGGAACTCCGGTTGGCAGTACCGCAACGATGGGGTGGACATCACGTTCTCTAACGACCCTGTCCACGACAACGGATACAAGGTGAGCTGGCTCGCTACGGGCGAGTGGATGAAGTACACCGTCGATGTGTCTTCAGGAGGATTGTACGACATCAAGATGCGTGTGTCCATGGGTGAGGCGCCTGGTTTGGTGCACTTCGAAGCAGATGGTGCGGATGTCTCGTCCTATGTTGAATTCCAAACCTTTGGCGCACCCGGTGGGTGGCAGACGGTCACCATTGAAGATGTGTTTCTCGAGGAAGGCCCAGTGGGCCTGAAGTTCTATGCCGATGAAGGCGGGTTTGAAATGAGCCATCTCAATTTTGTCTTCACAGGGACGCCTGCTGAGGAGGTGGCCATGGCCTTCGTCAATGCCAAAACAGTGGATGCCGAGCATGTTCGATTGACCTTGAACAAGCCCATCCAATTTCCCTTCGTTGAGGGCCCTGACGCCTTTACCCTTTATGCAGATGGCGAGATGCTCACGCTGTTGTCGGCGTCCTGGGACCCACAGAATGACCGGGTCCTGCTGTTTGAGGTCGAAGAGAACATGGATGCCACCATGGACCTGACCATGTCCTACGATGGAAATCAAATTGTGGCCACCGATGGCGGGGCACTATCAGCCTTCACCGAAGAGGACGTGTTCAATGACTTGGATTTCCGCTATGCCATTCCCGGTTGGATTGAGGCCGAGGGCTTCAGCAACCAGTCAGGTGTTGAAGTGGAGAGCACTGGCGACACTGGGGGCGGTCAGAATCTGGGCTTCTTGGATCCCGATGATTTTATGGAGTA
>CAXHAW010000109.1:0-6093 GCA_964014525.1 uncultured bacterium | reverse complement strand
ATCCCCGCGATCAAGCGGCACCCGTCGGGCGCGCTGCTCGCCTTCGCCGAGGGCGACGAACTCAAGGGCATGCTCATGGGCCTGAAGCGCTTCACCAAGACGGAGCCCTTCAACACCACCGCCGCCCGCCAATCCATCGCGGTGAAGCTGATCGAAGAGGGGAAGTACTGTTGGTGATCCCCGGAGGCACTTTGAATAAGGAAAAGGACAACGCCTTCATTGCCCCTCTGCGGGGAACATCACTCTGTGCAACTGAGTCCAAATTCGCCGAGGAGCACCAGCAGATCGCCAACGGAAACCAGGCCATCGCCATTGATGTCACTGGGGCAATTGGAGGCGCCTCCGAAATCCCCTGGGTAGAGGCAACTTTCGTCTTCCACATTGAAAATGGGGTGGTAATTCAACGCCCCTGAATCCATGCACCCCGGGATCACGCAGTTGCCGTCATCCACCGTTGCAAAGGCCACGTAATTCTGGGCGCCGCTGTACATGCAACCCACAATCGGATTGGGGTTGTCGAACACCGTCACCATCTGCTCAAATTCAAACTCACCCACAGGGAAAGGCGCGCCAAACAAACTCAAGATCAAGTCGCCCGACCACGTGACCAGAAACGTACCAGTCTCTGCCGGTGTTCCGGACCAAACCGCACAAAACTGCTGGCCTGCGCCGAGGGGCTCGCTTGGGAAATCAACCGACATGCCCTGCGGCATGCCCACCACGTCCATCAAGGTTAAGTCCTGCACCGAAAACGTGGAGCCAGATGAGGCTTCCAACATGGTGGAGGGCACGTGAACCACCGTCTCCTCCTCGGCACTCACGCCATACATGAGGCTAAATTCTGAGGGGTACGCCCCGAGGTCGAGGCCAGACCAATTGGCGTCGCCAATGCTGGCACAGCCATTGGGAGCATAGAAACAAGAGCCATCGGAGTCGGTGGCTTGGTCGTTGTAGTTCCACGCCAATTCGTCGGTGCATCCGGGCACCTCATCGCCGTCGCAGATGCCGTCCTGGTCTGCGTCGCCATCGATCACGCCGCCTTGGCCATCGCACTCTTGGCATCCAACTGCAAACACACATGAGCCGTCGTCGCCGCAGGCCGAGGGGTCATAATTGCAGGCCGCTGCATCCAAACACCCCAGACAAGCGATGCTCGGGTCCAAATTCAAGCGCACCATGGGGCATTGCTCCAAGTAAAACCAATCGCCCCCATAATGGACAAACACCGTTTGCGGCGCTTGATCCCGGCCCAAACCCACCTGAACGGCAGTGCCACCTGCGTGTTCTACAGTGGCCATCACTCGCTCTCCCGCTGCCACAACAACAGGCTCCTCCAACACCAAGGTCTTCCACACTGCGGTCTCTCCAATGGCGTTCAGCTCGTCGGGCTCTACCTCAAATGAAGCAGTCGATGCCAACAGGCCATCATAAGGTCCATTATTGAATACAACACCGTCATAAGAATACACACCACCGGAGACCATCGCCCCGATGTCCGTGCCCTCAGTCACGGCGACATCGATGCCGTAGATGGTCATGTCCGAAAACGCATCGTAGGGCACGCCCATGATGTAGGGTTCATATTCCATGTTGGCATACAGTGAGCTCCCCACGTTGGTCACGACAACCCCGTCATCCCGACCATAGATGTGATCGGTGATCTCTACGGTCAAGGGATCATTTGTGGTGCTCGGGAACAGAGGGTCTGATGATGATACAGAAATGTTTAACTCCCGCTCTCCCACTCCATAGCTCTCCAAAACACCCAAACCATTCGTGGTCAGCGTCGTATCGGACCCAACCAAAAGCGACACCGGCACCGACAAACTGCCCCCACCAAACGTGGTGAACATGGGGTTTGGCTCAACGCCATTGATTGTCCCCTCCAGCGTCAAGTTCTCGATGTTGTCCCAACCCACATTCGTCACTTCAACCCCCAGAGGAAAGCCGCCAGGTGGCAATTGAGAAATTGGCCAAACCCGGGATTCGAATAGCCCTGTAGACGCATAATTCATGAGGCTCTCCTCCCCAATCGACACTTCATACTGTGGCGTCTCAAACACAACAAAGTCATCCACCATCCACGAATAACCCCAAGACCCCACCCAACGCCAGCGGAAATACACTTCGGACGCAAGCACATCGGAGAACTGAGTGACAAATTCTCCGATGTTGAACCGCATCGTCTGGGGATTGGTGGTTTGGTCGCCCGTCGCCATGTCCGGGAAGATGTTGATGCGCTTGGTCACCGGAATCCCCAAGACTTCGCCAACCCCTTCATTCTCTCCCACAGTGGTTGGATCGGGCCAAACCCCTTGGACCAAGGACATCTCCAAGAGGCACTGCTCCCCCTCCCCGCTGTAATTGTTTTGCCACCTGCGGTAGAAGGTGTCGAAGGCGATGCTCACCTCTGAAAAACCTGAACAATCGACGGGTTCGTTCAACTCAAACCAGCAATTCTCAATGGGCCCTTCCGAGCCCAACAAATCCGAATCGACCATCACAAAACCGTCATCGGCGGTCTCAAACAAGGGCGCTGGCGCTGCACTGCCATCACCCTCACCACCTGCCCACCAATTGAAAGCACCACTGGGACCTTCTGTGGTGCATTCAAAGTTGACTCCGTCGTAATATTCGGCGTAGCCCTGCTCAAAGGCATTGCCAAATGTGAGCTGACTGCAGTCCGAAAATGAGTTGTTGTAGAGAATCACCTCTTGGGCATAGCCCCATGACGAGGACAGCCAGGTCAAGACGCAAAAACACAACACACCGAGGCCTGCAAGGCGACAGTGCAATACTGGCCTGAAAAAGCTGATTTGGGAAAAGGGCATAGACGAAAGGTTGATTCTATATAAGATAGGGCCAAAGGGATGCCCTTCAAAGAATGGCCGTGCTATTTTGCTGGCATGTCGAAGCAGCAGAAGGGCGGGACGCGCAGTGCCCTCCACTACATCATCGAGTTTGCCGTGATCCTTTTGGGCATCTCCATTTCGGTCTACATCGAAAAGAACAACGCCCGGGAGTACAAGGAGAACATCAAGAACCAAAGCCTGGAGCGCATCCTGTCCAACATCCAGTCAGATAGGATCGATTTTGAATTCAACATCGCCGTGCACGAACCCGCTGCCGAATCATGCAAGTGGCTGTTTGACCAGAAGCATAACATGGAAGGGGCAAATCCAGATTCTGTGGGCAAACACTGCGCCATGTGCATCATGGGACAGACGATTTTCGTCGACAACCAAGAAGAGTACCGAACGCTGCAGAACTCAGGCCTGATGGAACTCATTGAAAACGACAAACTGGCCAGGGCCCTGCAAGACAAATACGTGCAGCACGGGTTCATGAGGAAGATCGAAACCTATGTCCAAGAAACGGCCAACACCGAGCACGACACCTACTACAGCAGGATGGAGACCCCTGACGAGATGGAGGCCTTTATGGGCTACATCAAGCTTCGGAGGTGGAATGGAAAGCCGCTGAGTCCGCGCTTTCTGGAGCGCATGAGCGACATCGGGTTTTTTCACAGCGAATACTGCGTGAATATGCGCAAGCGCAAGGAGCAGGACGTCCAGCTGACCACTTGGATACGGGAAGAAATTGGAGAGACAGCGCCCCGCGCGGATCAATAGAGTCTGTTGTGACGCACTTGGCCATCGCGCCGAGGAAAGGCAGGGGTTTTATGGTTATCTTAAGGAGGCCTAGAACCAAAGTCACATGACACCTTCTGTGAAGTCCGGTCGCCCGGTCGTTGCGCCCATCGCGGGCATCCCATTTATGCTCTGCCTTGCCCTGGGCATTTTTTGCACTCATGTCGCCCAAGGTCAAGCCTTGGTCAGCCAGAGGGAGTACGACGAACTTCGGGAAGAAGGCGGCAACTTCTACGAGATCAAGGCCGCGTTCGAAGCCCATTGGGAGGGACGCGAAATCCAAAAGGGGTGTGGCTACAAGCCCTTTGCCCGTTGGATGCACTACATGGAGCCCCGGGTGTACCCCTCCGGTGAACTGCCCACCTCCACCGAGGCTTGGGACGTGCCGCGCACCTACACCCAAGCCGCAGCCAACCAAGTCGAGAACGTGTGGACGTCCATGGGGCCTGTGTCCCGGCCCACGGCTGGACCGCACGCCTACGCCGGCGGTGTGGGCCGCGTCAACAAGGTCCGCGTGGACCCGACAAACGCCAGCACCTATTTCGGATGCGCCCCCGGCGGCGGCATCTGGAAGACCACCAATTCAGGTGAGGAATGGAGTCTGTTGTATCCCGATGCCAATGACGAAGTGCCCATCATCGGCTTCACCGACATCGCCATCGACCCAAACAACACCGACATCCTCTATGCCGCTGCAGGCGATGACGACGGCCTGGACACATACGGCCTCGGCATCCTGAAGTCCACCGATGGCGGGGAAAATTGGGCCATCTCCTACGACCCCGGCGCCCTCAACAACTACACGGTCGGGCGGATGCTGGTCTCCCCCGCCAACAGCAGCATTGTCATCGCAGCCTCGCGCCATGGCATGCTCGTCACCTCAGACGCTGGCGCAAACTGGGCGTATGGAGCGGGCACCAACGGGACGCGATTCCGGGACGTGGAGTTCCACCCCACGAACCCGAGCATTGTCTACGCCTCCTCCAAATTCGGATTCTACCGCTCTACCGATTCCGGACAGACCTGGACAGAAATTGGGTTGCCCGCCGAGGCGTCGGGAATGAACCGGAACTGCATTGCCGTCACACCGGCAGACCCCAACCGCATCTACATGCTGGCCAGCAACGCCATTGGCGGCACCTTCCTCGGGTTTTTCGTCAGCCAAGATGCCGGCGTGACCTGGACCACGGTCGCCACCGACCTAACCGCCCCCAACATGATGGGCTACGCCTGGGACGGCACTGATGACAGCGGCCAAGGTGGATACGACCTGTGCATTGCCGCCCACCCCACACAAGCCAATGTGGTGATGGTTGCCGGCATCAACGTCTGGAAGTCCACCGACGGCGGCGCCAACTGGGCGTGCAGCTCCCACTGGACCGGAAATGACGGCGTCGCAGAGGTCCACGCCGACATCCATGGGTTGACCTTTGAAGGCAACACGTTCATCGTCGCGTGCGACGGGGGCGTGTACACCTCAGACGACGTGGGCGTCACCTACAGCGACATCACCAATGGAATGAGCATCAGCCAATTCTATCAGGTCGGCGTCGGACAGGACCGCGCCAACCTCATCGCCGGCGGCCTCCAAGACAACGGCACCATCCTGCTGGACGGCCAAGACTGGGAGGATATGCGCGGCGCGGACGGATTCGAGGTGTACGTCAAGCACAACTCGGACTATGACGGGGGACGGCTCTTCTACGGATGCTACCAATACGGCGGATTCTACAGGATCGACTCCAACAACAACTTCGCCGACATCACCGGAGGAAGCGGAAACGAAGGCGCCGACGCTGACGGAAACTGGGAAACCCCGTTCATCATGGACCCCAACAACGACGGCACCCTCTACATGGGCAAAGACGGCGTGTTCAAGTCAACCGACTTCGGAAGCTCCTGGACCACGCTGGGCGGACCCGACGCCGGCAACCTCGACAACCTCGCCATCGCCTGGACCAACACCGACCGCATGTACATCTCCAAGGGAGGCATCATGTGGACCTCTTCCAATGGCGGTGCCAGCTGGTCCGCGGTCGGAGGGTTGCCCGACCACTACATCACGGACATCCAAATCGACCCCGCCAATGCCGATCGGGTCTTCGTGTCCCTCTCGACCTACAACGACAACCAGGTCTACCTCTCTTCCAATGCCGGCGGAAGCTGGACCGCCATGGCCGACGGGCTCCCCAATGTGCCGGTCCACTGCCTTGCCTACAACGCGGGAAGCAGCGACGAACTGTATGCCGGCACGGACATCGGTGTCTACGAGTGGAACGGAAGCAGCTGGGACGACTTCAATGTCAACCTGCCCAACGTGGAGGTGTTTGACCTCGAAATCCAAAAGGCGCGCAACATCCTCTATGCCGGCACCTACGGTCGCGGCCTCTGGCGCGCCCCCATTGGCGATGTCCCCGGGTGCATGGACGAATCGGCCTGCAAC
>CAXHAW010000108.1:0-6097 GCA_964014525.1 uncultured bacterium | reverse complement strand
ATAAGAGACAGCATGAGGCCCGACTGTCCATCTGCCGTGAAATCATAGGTGTTGTTGCCGATGATTTCTTGACCGGCGAGCGGGAAGGTGACGCCATTGATCCGGACCAGCTGGCCCTCAAGGGATTCGTCCATGTCTGCTGCTCCAATAACAGCTGCATCCGGCACGGTTCCCGGCCCTTCGAAGACCACTTCGCTTAGGGAGGGACCCACTTCAAGCAGTCCATTGTACTCTGTAATCTCACCTGTCACAGTGAGGGAATCCCCGATGACCGGGTCGGCACCCCAGTTTGACCAGTCGGCTCCTGGGTACAGGGCGATGCCCGCCGTTGCGTCTTGCAAGTAGCGCACAGATCCCAGGTTGGCGTCACTGGTGACCACGCCAGTCACGGTGACGACATCGCCGATGTTGTAGTTGGTGCGCGCGTCGAGGATGTTGTCTTGGGCGCTCAGAGAAAACACGCAGAGCAGGGCCGAAGCGGAGAGGAGGAAACGGGTCATGGTCGGTTTTGGAGTCCCTTGAGTTCAAGCACCGCACTGACGCGGATCATGCGGGGCGGGCCGACAAAGACTTCGGCCATGCCACTCCCCCCTTCGGGACCGTAGGGATAGGGGGCGTATTGAGAATTGTTGCGGGCGTCCGCGATGAAGAGTTCATCTAGGACATTGGTGACACTGAGACGAAGGCGAAGCAGCGCATCGTCAGAGATGTCGAATGCCGTGCCGGCATTGAAGTTGATCAGGTTGTAGCCTGGGGTCACCCAGACGTCCTTGGGCTCGCCCTCGGTGATGACATCTCCCGGAGAGAAGTTGGCGTAATGCTGCCAGAACCAGGTGCTGCGAACGGAGAAGTAGGTGCCGCGCTTTGGCCTGTAGCTGATGGCTGCGCTGACCTGTCGCTGGGCGGCATCCCCGACCTTCACTCCGTTCAGGTTGACCAGGGTGTCTGCCACAGCTCCGTTGTCGGTGCGCGTGATAAAGCCGTTGTCCGAGCTGTTGATCAGGTCCACGCGCTCGTTGCTGGTCCAACGCCAATTGCCCCAAGAGAAGACCCCCTGTACGTCGAGTTTGTTGGTCACATCGTAGGCAAAGTCCCACTCCACACCACTGTGGACGGCATCGGCATTGAGTAGGTTGTATCCGAGGTTGCGGTCGGCCTGTTCAATGAGGGTCGGTGCCTCCATCCCCCAATCGACATCTTCAAGTTGGCGGTCGTCTTGGGCCAGCATCAGGATGTTTTCCCGGCCAGCGGTTGTGGACGTGTCCGAGTACACGCTCAGGTCTTGATCCTGCCAGAGGTTGGATACGCTGTAGAAGCGGTTGATGGCCTTGTTCTCCCACCCCGTCCGGTAGGCATTGAGGTTGGAGGCAAAACGCCCTTGGGCGTATTTGACGCCGAGCTCGACTGCCTTGACGTACTGATTCTCGTACCCTTCGATCAGGTTGTTGTTGATGTCAAACACCGAATTGAACAACGGCGCACGGCTGAGGTAGCCGAGGTTGGTATAGGCGCTGGTCCATTCGTTTAGGTTGTAATTGCCGCCCGCCTTGAGGGTGTAGCTCGACAGTCGCTCCCAATCGGTGGTGTAGGTTTCAAGGCCCGGGTTGTCCGCCGTCAGGAGCGTGCCGTTAGACAGCTCGCCAGTGGCCCAATCGGTCTGACCGAGGACGCGCCACTCGTCTTTAGAATTCACCTCGTAAGTGGTGCCTTCAAGTGTCACCACCTTGGGGCGGAAGTAGTCGATGCCCCGATACCAGCTTTGGGCACCGGACACATTGACGAATGCACTGTAGTTCAACTTGTCCCATTCGAGTTGCACATAGGATCCTCCCCATCCCACCTGGCCGTCATCGGAGTAGAAATAGCGATCGCCTTCACGCAGGGGCTCCTCGAAGTCTGCATTTTGGTCGCGCCGGTCGTCTGGTGCATCGTAGTAATCTGCACCAAACATGTTCCCGATTGTGCGGTAATGACTGCCTGTGTAGTGTCGCACATCCACACCAGCGCTGAGGCTCAGGTTCTCGTCCAATTGGGTGTTGAAGTTGGACAGCGCGCCGTACCACCGGTGGTCATTGTGGGCGACCCGGATAAAGTTGGACCCTTTGCGCTCTCCGTTTGCATCGACGTTCAGACCATTGGGGCCGAACTCAAACAACTGGTGGCTGTTCCATGTGGGCTGCAGATCCAGCGTTCCATTGGAGAGGCGGGTGCCCGGCGTGCTCGCCAGCGCCTCACCGCCCCCCGTGCCAAAGCTCGCATAGGCCGTGGTGGTCAGTGATGATTTGTCGCTCAGGGCCCAGACATCGCGAACGGTGAAAATGGGCTTGAAGTAATAGTTCTGACGAGAGTTGTAGCTGCGTGGTCGACCATATGTGGTGTCCACTTGTCCCGTGGCTTCGTTGTAGTCATAGTAGACCTCTTGGTAGTTCACGATAAACTCATTGAAGCCTCTGCCGCGGGAGACCAGGTCGTCCTCATCGGCTCCATCCAAAATACCTTGCAGTTCCACCTGACCTTCTTCCGTGGTCAACTCCATGGCGAGGTCTGCATCGAATTCGTGGACCTGCATCTGATAAGAGCGCTGGCCGTGGCGCTGTGGTGCGCCGAAGGTGGTGAAGCTCAGGTTGTGATTGCCGATGGTTTTTCGGCCTTTGAGGTAATACGCGTATGCCTCGGATTCGAGGCCGGCAGCAAACCCCTGATTGGTTCGGTAGGAACCCACCACATGAAGAAATCCTTTTTCTCGGCTTCCGAAGACACCGGCAAGGCTGTTTCGGACGTAGCCGTAGTTGCCCACTTCGGAGAGAAAGGTCAGACGGCCATTGCCCGATTCATCACCCCCAGTAAGGATGTTGATGGTGCCCCCCACGGAGGGGATCGCCAATTTGCTGGCGCCGAGTCCACGCTGCACCTGAGTGGTCCTGACCACAAGGTCGAGACCGGCCCAGTTGCTCCAATACACCCAGCCGTTCTCCATGTCGTTCATCGGAACCCCATCGACCATCACCGCGAGGTTGGTTTGGTCGAAGCCCCGGATGGTGACCCGCGCATCGCCATCACCTCCACCTTGCTGGGTCGCGTAAACACCTGGTGTCGAGTTGAGGATCAGCGGGAGGTCACGCCCTGCCAGTTCCTCTTGAATTTGGGCGGGCAAAACGTTGGTGAAGGCCACTGGCGTTTTCCGGTCGATGGCAATGTCCGCTGCCACAATGGCCTCCTGAAGGATGAGGGACTCCAGCCGCGCATCCAAGGTCTGGGTGGGGCCTGTCAGCGTGGTCGACAGCGTCTTGGCCGCGTAACCGATGTACGAAAATGTCACGTCCCGCTCTCCTTGTGGAAGGTCCAACTCGAAACGTCCATCGAGGTCGGTGGCCGATATAAGGTCGCCGGCTTGGACATAGGCCCCCACAAGAGGGTCACCGGAGAGACCGTCCCGAACCGTGCCGGTGACCTTGCAATTCTGGGCGTGAGCACCCAAGGCACCCAGCATGATGGCCAGGAACAGCGCGAAGAAGGACTTCATGAAAGCGGGTTTGGTTGGGTCAGTTCTTGACAGCCTGGCGGCGCTCCACCTGTCCATCGGCAAGCGTCACCTCCACGAGGTAGGCGCCAGTGGGCAAGGTGGCCAGGTCAAGGCGCACCTGACGGAGACCTTGTGCCGAAAGGCGCATGGCTTCCACCCCAGAGAGGGTTCGAACCACGACTCCCATCATGGGCTGACCGGAGACCAAGTCCAAGCGGTCGTTGAACGGATTGGGAAATGCCCGCAACCGAGCTGCCCGCGACTCTTCGACAGAGACGACGCAATCGCATACGTGGAATCCAAGCTGGTCGAACGTGTTGACCTCGAGCGAGTCCCAGACGGCAAGCACATCAAATGAATCGATGGCGTCGGTGTCTCCTCCAGTGACTTCTGGGCGGCGCACCAACGTGTGGTTTTGGGTGATTTCGTCCCAACCTGCTGAGCCGGGGTCCTCTCCAATGACGCCGAAGATGTCCACTGGGGTGTTGGTCGAAATCTTCCGCAACACCATGGCATCGTTGCCATTGAAATACATGGTGTTGTTTTCCTCGTAAACAGGGTTCAGCCAGATGTCCGTTTGTTCGGCGAGTTCATCCCAGACAGGAGCTTCGAAGTCAATGCCGTCAGGGTCCTGCTTGTCAATCACATAGACAAGCACATCACCGGGTTGAATGGTGCCAGTCAAGTCGGTCTTTTGGTTTTCCGCTGCAGCAGTGGCTCCGTTTGAGTAGCGCTCGAGGCGGTAGTCAGCCATGTCAATTGCACTTCCGGTTGGGTTGTACACCTCAATGGCCTTGTTGTTGGACCAGCCTTCGATATACTCAGAGATGAAGAGCTCGTTGCACTGTGCGGCGAGAGAGTTGACGGAGACGGCGGCGAGCGCCAAAATGAACAGCTTGCGCATGGTTTTCGGTTGTGAATGCACGCAAATGTAGGCGCTGACCACATGCGTGATGACACCGTGTTCATTTCCTCATCTGTATTTGAGAAAATCGACTGGTGCGACGCACTCCGCCGGGTGGCGTTGATTCTTGGGTCGGGGCCCATTGCTCCCCCCCATTGATTAAAATGAAGCGAGCACATCAAGGCCCTTTATTAGACCGTGGTGGTAGTCGGACCAGAGACTTGCTTGATGGACTTGATACCCGTCTGATTTCAAGGGGTGCTCTGGGGCAATTTCTAGGAAGTGAAACTCCCCTTTTCCGCCCTCGGCGATCCGGTCCACCGCTTGATTGTAGTGGTGGTGACCGGACTCGTAGAGCTCGGCTATCGCTGGATTTTCTCTGTACCAATAGGTCGCGAAGTAGTCCATCCAACTTTGTTGGATGTGACGGCCTGATGGGCGCGTGCGAATCACGATGATGCGCTTTGCTCCGTCTTCAATTGCGGCTTCAAGGGGCAAGGCATCTGAAATGCCCCCATCGAACATCCAGCGGCCATCGACCTTGATTCGTCCCCGCGTGACCATGGGCAGGGTTGCCGATGCCCATAAAATGCGGAGCCAATTTCCTTTGACGGGGTCGAGATAGAGCGGGTTCCCTGTCTCGGCGTCCGTGGTGACGAAGCGCACAGTCCGGTGTTGCGCGTTTGCCGCCGCGCCATCAAAGTCCAGCGGATTGTTGTGGCGGACGTGTTCGAAGAGGTGGGCCAAATTCATGATGCCCTCCTCCGACAAGGCCGAGGAGAAACGGATGAATTGCCCATCTGAGATGACGTTGGTGGCCACCTCAATAAAGTGCTTTCGCTGACCGGCCAGAAAACTTGTCGCCGCCATGGCGCCTGCTGAGACTGCATAAATCCGCTCGAAATCGCGAAAATCCACCGCGGCGAAGGCGTCTAAAACACCTGCTGTAAAGGCACAACGCAAACTTCCCCCCTCGAGAAGGAGGGTGTCGAATGGGACTTTTGATATCGGCCGATTCATGATCCTGTTTAGAAGATACGTTAAGCGACCAAGGAATCCTTGGCTTGGGCGCGCAATATTCTGATCCACAGCATATCACATCAAAATCAAAGTGCAGGCTTGAGCAAAAGCGCACGGGAGGTCATAATTCTTAGGGGAACATGCTAGAGTCCCATCTGCAACCCAGTATTTTCACAGCGTGGAGAACCTCAAGTCTATGTGTCGGTTGGGCTGCATCCTGATGGTGTGGGCAACCCAGTTGCTGTCAAACTCATTTGCCCAAACGGACATACCGCCTTTTGGGCCAGCCTTTGAGCAGGGTGAGTTGGCGACCATCTACATCACGATGGACATGGACAACGCTCAAGCCATGCTGTTCGGTGACATTGACTATGCGTCGACCAACCCCTTTCCGGCCACGTTTCAATATCTGAGTTCCGCCGTGGATACCCTGATTGACACCATCGCGGTCAGGCTTCGGGGCAACACCTCGCTTCTCTCTTACAAGAAGAGCTTCAAGGTGGATTTGAATGCCTTCATCCCCGGACAGAAGTTCGCGGATTTGGAAAAGCTCAACCTCAATGCCAATCAAAATGACCCCTCCGTATTGCGGGCTGGACTGAGTTGGAACATCCAGCGGCGCATGGGGCGTGCCGGGTCTCGAACCAGCC
>CAXHAW010000107.1:0-6111 GCA_964014525.1 uncultured bacterium | reverse complement strand
CTTCGAAGCTGTCGAGAACATCGGCCTTCATCATGCAGAGTTGGGTTGCACCATTAAGCATGCAAGCATGCTTCAACGCAGGAAAATCGAGCCAACCACAGCGCCTTGGACGACCTGTGGTCGCACCAAACTCACTGCCAGCTTTGCGCAGCGCTTCACCAGTATCACCGTGCAACTCTGTAGGAAAGGGCCCCGAACCGACACGGGTACAATAGGCCTTGAAAATTCCGATGACCTCGCCGATTCGATTTGGAGCTACGCCAAGTCCAGTGCAAGCACCGGCCGCCGTCGTAGTGGAACTGGTCACATATGGATAAGTGCCAAAATCAATGTCCAAAAGCGTGCCTTGCGCCCCTTCGGCCAACACCCGTTTTCCATCATCAAGCTGATCGTTAATCCATTGCTCAGAATCGACGACCTCGATTTGGCGCAAACGCTCTATCGCAGCGAACCAATCTGGCTCGTACTCCCCCAAATCAAAATCAAATGACGCAAAATTTCCAAGCAATCTTCTGTGCTTCTGGACCAACTTCTCATACCGGTTTTGAAAATCGGGCAGGAAAATGTCCCCAACACGCATGCCATTTCGGCCGGTTTTGTCCATGTAAGTGGGGCCTATACCCCGCAGGGTAGACCCGATCTTGTCTTTCCCCTTGTCTTGCTCATTAGCAGCATCGAGCAATCGATGGGTTGGTAAAATCAAATGGGCCTTTCGAGAAATAAGGAGACGAGAGTCGACATCAACACCGTGCTCTTCCACCTCCTCAATTTCGCGCATCAAGGTGACAGGGTCAATCACTACACCATTACCAATCAAATTGAGCTTGCCCTTACGAAAAATTCCGCTTGGGATGGTATGAAGCACATGCTTCCTGCCGTCAAACTCAAGGGTGTGTCCAGCATTTGGACCGCCTTGAAAACGGGCTATGATATCGTACTTGGGAGTCAGTACGTCTACGATTTTACCCTTCCCCTCGTCTCCCCACTGAAGACCCAACAATACGTCGACTTTCATGTGCCTTGCGTCAAGCGCTAAAAGTATGTCTTATCCGGACTTAACGACGACAACTCACGCCTTGTTCTTAACCAATTTTATTCCTGAGCATCGTCTTTCAATCGGTTCACAGTTGCAACTCCAGGGACCAGGCGCAAGCGCTCAATCAATTCCCCGAGGTGAGCAGTCCCGTTTACCACAACCTCAATGCGGCCTTCAAAAGACCCCTCATTCGTTTCGAAACTCACCCTGCGCATATCGACAGTCATATCTGCCGAAATAATCCCAGTGATGTGATTCACCAGTCCAATGTCATCAACCCCTGAAAAAGCAATTGTGGCTGACGCCTTAGACAGTTCAGCACCCTCCTCTCTTTCTCCGGCCCATCGGGCCTTAAGGACACGGTAGCCATACTTGGAAAGCAATTGTGTGGCGTTCGGACAGGCTGAACGGTGTATTTTGATTCCGCCTGACACAGTCACAAATCCAAAAACTTCATCTCCGGGAATAGGCCTGCAACATGCCGCCATGGTGTAATCCAATGATTGCTTGTCCACACCCAGCACCAATGTGTCGTCTTTTCGGAGCGTCTTCACTTTGGAAACAGCTGGCTCATGAACCTCTGTCGTCGATGAGGCCTTGCGTATGAAATGCAGTCGTCCTCCGCGCACTTCGTGGGCAGGAAATTCATCCAGCACCAAGCGGCCATCAGACAGCTGAACGAACAACTCAACTGACGAATCCAGACGTAATCGATTAACTAACTCTTCGATATTGACTTGGGTAAATTCAATGTCCAGTTTTCTGAATCGCTTTCGCAGCTTTTCTTTCCCTTCCGCAGCAATTTTTTGACGACTCGCCCTCAGCGCTGCTCGAATTTTTGACCGTGCTGACGCCGTTGCCACCATATTGAGCCAGTCCTCTTTGGGCTTCTGCTTTCGAGAAGTCAAGATTTCAATCTGGTCGCCGCTCTCCAGCACATGTCCGATGGGCACTAACTTTTTATTGACTTTTGCGCCGATGCACTTCTGCCCCACCTGAGAGTGGACGCGAAATGCGAAGTCCAAGGCTGTGGCACCTTTAGCGAGCACAATAAGATCTCCGTTGGGGGTGAAGACATAAACCTCCTCGTTGAACAAGTCCAACTTCAACTCATCTACGAATTCTAAAGCACTGTCTTCCCCTCCTTCAATCACTTCTCGAATCTGACCAATCCACTGGTCCAGTCGACTGTCTGGCCGCTGCCCTTTGTATCGCCAATGGGCTGCATAGCCCTTTTCAGCGATCTCATCCATTCGCTCTGATCTAATCTGGACTTCTACCCATTTACCAGTCGGCGACATTACCGTCGTATGCAAACTTTCGTAACCATTGGCCTTGGGTATAGAGATCCAATCACGCAGACGATCCGGATTTGGCGGATAGAAATCTGTGACCACACTGTAGGTTCTCCAAGCATCGCTTTTCTCCTGATGCGGCTTGGTATCCAAAACGATTCGGATCGCGAAAATGTCATAGATATCCTCGAACGCGACCCGTTGCTTCTGCATCTTATTCCAGATGCTGGCGATGGACTTCGGCCGACCTTTAACAGAAAACTTAAGCCCCTCTTTCGCTAATGCCTCTCGAATGGGCGCCGCAAAAGAATTGATAAACCGGGTCCTTACAGCCTTGGTCTTTCTCAACTTTTGCTTGATATCAGCATACTGCTCCGGTTGGCGATAACGCAAACTCAAATCCTCAAGCTCACTCTTGATGGCATACAAGCCCAATCGATGCGCCAAGGGCGCATACATAAAGTCAGTCTCGCCGGCAATCTTGAGCTGCTTTTCGCGCTTCATGGAATCCAGCGTCCGCATGTTGTGGAGCCGATCGGCGATCTTAATCAAGATGACTCGAATGTCATTGCTCAGCGACAACAGCATCTTTCGGAAGTTCTCAGCCTGCGCACTTTGAGCGGCATCGAAGATTCCGGAGATTTTGGTCAACCCATCAATGATAATCCGCTCGCGCTTACCGAACATCCGCTCGATGTCGTCTAGCGTTACCCAAGTGTCTTCAACCGTGTCGTGTAGCAGGGCGCAGATGATGCTGGTGGTGTCGAGCCCCATCTCTTCCGAACAGATGCGCGCAACTGCAATGGGATGAAAAACATAAGCCTCACCACTGCGGCGGCGCATGTCCTTGTGCGCCTCAACCGCAAGCTCCCATGCCTTTCGGATACGCTTGCGATCCTCAGCCGACTTACTGTGGTCCGCACCCCGCAGCAACCTGCGGTACTCACGAGCAAGGTCGCGCTTCTCAACTTCAGGTGTGGGGACGGCCATCTACTTCTAAAGGTAGAAATGAACGAACTTGTCCCCATGCCCATTCACCCTTAATGCCAAAGGGTTCGATGAACGTATCCATCCTCATCCCCTGTTTCAATGCGTCAAGGTTTATCCTAGCAACTTTGGATTCCGCAATCCAAAACTTGGAGTCTGGCGATGACATCGTTTTGGTAGACGACCACTCCAACGACGATTCGATGACAAAGGCCGCGGAATTTCTAGAACGATCCAGCATCGAATACCAGATTGAAACAAACCCAGACAAGGGGGCCTGCGCGGCCCGGAATCATGCGCTCAGCCTAGCCAAAGGGGACCTCATTCAATGGTTGGATGCAGACGATCTCCTCGGGGCCACCAAAGTGGCCACACAACGCCAGCACCTCCATCAAGGTGGAAAGGCGCTGGTGGTCTCGCCATATCAGAGTTTTGTCGGGAAGGCAGGTGATCTAAACGAAAACAAGAAATGTGATTGGGCAGCTCTGAGCCAGCCTTCTCCTGCCGACTGGCTCGCTTCAGAAAACGAAGCCGTACTGCACTGTTGGCTGGGGAATCGTGAAGTTTTCGAAGCGGCAGGACCATGGGACACCTCTCTTCAAGTCAACCAAGACGGAGAGTATCTCGTTCGCGCATTGGCCGCTGCGGAAGAGCTTCATTTAGAGACCCGAGTTTACGTCCACTACCGCAGAGGCATTCCCGGATCCGTTTCTCGTTTCACTCGAGAAAAGGCGCCATCGCTCTTTCAGAGTGTCCATTCTATCCACAAAACAGCCCTGTCGATTGAAAACTCCCCAAGAATGCGTCAGATGATCGCCAACCGTTACCAACACGCGATCTACTCGGCCTATCCGCATTGTCCCGAAGGCATCCGCGAGGTCAAAATGCAATTGGCAAGCTTACCCAAGCCCACCATCCAAAACCCACAAACCATCAGCCGAAAAAGCAAGTTATTCAGCTCGATTTTCGGTTGGAAAGCCTTAAGCCGAATCCGTCAATGGCGCGGCTAAATCTGACCTCATGTCCCGCCGCATTCTCATCATCAGCAATTCACAACCGAGTATCAATCCTCGAATGAAGAAAGAAGCGGACGCCCTTTCTGCAGCGGGATATGTCGTTCACGTACTCTATGCATTTCGAACCACATGGGCATCCGATATAGACCGGTTGATTTTTGACTCCTGCAGCTGGACGCATGAAATCATCGGGGGCGATCCAGTAGATCGCCCATGGACATACCACCTGTCCCGCATTTTAAAAAAGTGGGACCAATGGCGGGGCAACAAGGAAATGGCCGCATGCAGAGGCTTTCGGAACTTCCAGAGCGCTATTCAGCGCCATCAACCCGATTTGGTCATAGGGCACAATCCCGGGATACTTCCCCTGCTAGATTGGGCTAAAACCAATTTGAGCATTCCAGTGCTTTTTGATGCGGAAGATTACCACAGTGGTGAATTCAAGGAAGACAGCCTAGAACATCACCAAATCCAATTCCTCGAAAACAAGAGCTTGCCCATCATTGGGGCCATCAGTGCAGCGAGCCCACTTATCGCAGAAGCGTACCAAACCCGGTTTCCTTTCTTGGAAGTAGACACCGTCAACAACGCATTCCCCACTTCACTCCAACCTGCTTTCCGCAAGGACAATCCATTGCCTCTTAAAATGGTCTGGTTCTCCCAAGTCATCGGTTTGGACCGGGGTCTACAAGGGTTCTTTCATCGGCTCCAAAACCTCCAAGACATCCGGATTGAAATCACCTTGATCGGAAGATCCAATCCCAACACGGTTGAAGAACTCCGGGGCTCCTTGCGTCATCCCAAACATCAATTGAAATTTCTCCCACCCATACCTGAGTCAGAACTAACTCTGGTACTGGCCCAACATCACATTGGATTGGCCTTGGAGACTATGGAAACCCTGAATCATCAACTTTGCAGAGCCAACAAACTCTACATGTACCCCCTTTCCGGGTGTCTCATGTTGGTGTCATCGACACCCGGACAAGATGATTTCCTCGACAAGCATCCCGAAACCGGAATCAGTCTTTCACAGTGGAACGAGATTGAGACCCTTATTTACAAGTGGTCTGAAAGCCCCGCCAATCTCAATGAAAGGAGGAAGAAAGCTTGGCAAAAGGCGAAGCATCAACTCAACTGGGAAATGGAATCTCAAGCTCATGTCGAGCGAATCACATCCATGTTGAACCGATGAAAACACTCCTCGTCATCTATCCGCATTGGCCTCCCAGCAATTTGGTGGGGGTCCACCGTGTGCGGCTTTTGGTCAACGAAATGCCGGCCCAAGGCTGGAAGCCCATTGTGCTCACCGTCGACCCGGATGACTACGAAGAGCCCCACGCGAAGGGGTCGGAAAGACTCGTAGCGGAGGGCATTGAGGTTCACTACGTCAGAGCACGACCCGTCCTGCGCGTTATAGGGAAACGTACGATTGGCGATTTGGGTTTAAGGGCTTGGCATGCACTAAAGCAGCGGGCCCATGAACTCTGCGCAGATGGTGTCGTGGACGCCATCTGGTTCTCACTCCCCTCATGGTATCCCTGTCTCATGGGGCCAAATTTGCACCGTCGACATGGCATCCCCTACGCCATCGATTACCAAGACCCTTGGATTCAAACACGGACAGGAACAGGACGCTGGTGGCACCGAAGCCGATGGACCGGGTTTGCCGCCCGATGGTTGGAGCCTCTGGCCCTTCGACAGGTGGCATTCCTCTCCGCCATCAATGAAGCCTATATGGCTGGCCCATTGGAAAAACATCACCACCTACTTGGGA